>JANQOA010000154.1 GCA_028279305.1 Pseudomonadales bacterium | reverse complement strand
CGCCATGACGGGTGGGAGAAAGCGCTTGCCATCAATGCCCTCACACTGAAGTGCATCAGCGGCTCTTACACTGCAAGAGCAGACAATGTGGTCGTGATTGTCCGCATTGTGGTGGCTGTGAGCTGAGGCCAGTCCAAGATGTAATGCCAGCAAGCAGGAGTTCATTGACTGGTTTCTCACAGGTACAATTTGTTGGTTATTCGGAGGTTATCGAAGGCAGGGGGGCGAGGGGTTTATGGGGCTACCTGGAACTGCTTATGAGTTAGATAAACATTGGAGGGGCGAGCGAGGTTGAGAAGTCGCGACAGAGCTTCTAGCACAGCCTTATTTATGAGACTCTCGACCAATTCGTCAGAAATGCGCTGGAGGATTGGGAACAGCGGGTCAGGCTAAAGGTAACACAGGATCGTCGATGACCAAGAAAAATGAATTTACTCTGAGAATTTGTGGCCACGACGCGGTTCATGATAGTCGAAGCGGCTAACCTTCTCGCTCTCGTTTTACTCGCTGTGGCAGGGGTGATAATGGCATTAACGCTGTTGGATTGGCTGGCAACCAAGAATACCTTAGACGTGAGAAAAAGAATCGTAGCTACCCTTTTTCCTATTCTAATTCTGCTTCCCTATTGGCATCCCGAAAAGCGACGTCAAAAAATTAGAAAAAGAGGGTGGGTAACTACAGCATGCGTTATGACCGCAATCGGCATATATATCCTATCTAAAACGTTTTCTTAAAGGACCAAGCGGATACGTCCATAGGTGTGGAGGCTCTAACCCAGGCGGGGGTTGGAGTAGATCTGGGTAAACTTGGGCTTAGTTTGTTTTACTGGGATTAGTCATTCATGAGCGCAATATACAAAGTTACTTTTATCGCGGGCTTTCTTTCTTTAGGCGTTGGCTTAGCCCTTGAGCTGCATGATAGTACCTATTATTGGCCACAGGTTTTTTACATTGGGTTTGTAATTTTTGCGATAACCCAACTTAGCCTGCATCTGAGGCAAATCTACTACCTTAAGCATTTACCGTTACTTTACCGCATTCTGCTATTTTGGATTTTGTTGTGCTTTGCAATGATCTCAGGGTATTTCTTAACGCTGTTGTGCTGGATTAGAGGGGTGCCTGATGTTAGTGGTTTGAAATGGGATACGACCAGACCATAACTTATTAATAGTGGACGGCTATTTGCGCAACAACAGATTGTCGACTAATGCCCCGATAACGATGGTGTTTTTCAAATATGAAGGTGAAAGCCCCTGCAGACAGGCTGATTTTGAAACTAAATCTAGAGCCAGGAGGTAAGCCTGTCAGTAACGTGCATTTAGAAGTCCGATGGCAGGCTAATTAGTATGTTGCAACTCAAAAGACTATCGTCAGACCAAATCGACATTGAGCGCTGGAAACCAGCATCGGTTGAAGAAGTATTCCTTAGCATCACTCTGGAAATTGGTTTCGATGATGGCCTGGCAGGCACAAACCTGTTTTACGCGACTATCGCAACCCCAGAAGCTTTGAAAGCTCGTCGAAAAGCGGGCGGTTCGGTAGATGATGGGATCATAGTGATTCACGATTTTGATAGTTTGTTGTGTGAAATTCGAGGTATTTTGGATGATTGCTCGAGGAAAACTTGGGAAGAGAGCTGCATTGCCCTGCGACGTCACTTTCAGTGGGAATACGAAGACTACCAGGAAGATTCTCTGGGCTCAGAGTAAAACGCCGCCCGCTCGCTTTGAGAAGCGGACGCTCCAAAATGGAGATCTCTCAGATCAATGGGTACCTTTAAGGGGAAAGGTCAGAGTCAAAGCGAGCTTACACCGGTATTGCAGCAACATTCTCAAACCGAGTGCGAATTGCGATCAATAGTTCGCTCTGATCAGTAATAAAATCGTAAGCGCTACTATCAACAACTCGAATAACAACGGTGTTTCCACTGGCTAGCTGAGCATTAAACTCCCCATCAACAACCTGATTAATCTTGTCCGCCATTCGAGCAAGTCGGTAGCCATCAATCCTTTTGCCGCTCGCAGTCAGCTGCTCTAACTCCGCCACACTGGAAACCTCTCCGTAGCACTCAATGACGTTAACCTGCCAGTCTGCAGTGAGTGAAGCCTCCCCCATTACGTCCAGAACGTCGCTCAAATCGAAGGAAAGCACCCCCCTCTTGTCGCGGTGAGAAATCGATACGCCTTGTAGCTGCGTTTTCACTATTCAATCGGCTCCGGTCTCCGCATCTAATTGGTGGCATGGAAGTGTCTAAAACCAAACGTCGGCGTGAGCTGGAAGCAGAAAACGCCGAGTTCAAGAAACTGTTGGCGGAAAGCCATCGTTCTCATTGGCCCTGAGCGTAGGTCCACGATCGGGATTCGGGGCCGAGGAACTCGCATACACCTCGTCAGCGACCGATTGAGCCTTCTAGGTACTGTGATGCTGCTCTCTCTATAATGGCAATGGAATTGTTCATCTGATCGACTTTGGAGTCGAAGAGTCGTTCGGGATCGTCCGGATTTGGAATCCATGAGTTGAATATTTCTAACTCGACTACGAGTTCTCTTATCGATCCTTCATTGCCATATTTTGCCTCCCAAACTAAGCACTCCGCGGATTCATATCTTAGCTGGTTTAACCATTCCACCTTTTCCGGTTGCTTAATTGCTATTACATATTCCTTCATGAATTCCGCGTCTTTTGCCAACTTATACTCCGCCGATAGCTTACCTACTTTACGCAGAAGATCTTCTTTGTTACATGTCACGCCGGCTGGGTATGCGCCGCAACCTACTAACGGCATTACACCAACGAGAACGCTTGAAACAAACTTGTATTTCATTGTGTTAGATCCGAACTCCGGGTAGCCTAGGTTACGAGCAGAAAAGGTTAGTCAGAATAGTATCGCCAAACGGTTCTATCTTGTCTTTTTTGTGACTCGTCTGGACACGGTTTCGAATTATCTGTGTCTCTTTTCTCAGCTGCATTGGCATTTTTGACACGCGATTTCTTTCGCCACTACATGCTTTCGAGTTCGAACTTCTGCGAGTTGTCTTGGATGAACGTTTCCAGGACCCTCAGAGACCTTTGAATTTGATCTATCTTGTAGACGATGATGTCTCGGTGCTCATCCTCTTTGGGTATGGATGTGCGTATTAGTTCAAGCTGAGGCAATAGGCCCATAAAAGTCGGCTGCTTCGATGTATCGTGGCGCGTGTCGTAGGCGTGGCAATTCATTATGTTGTGGCGAAGCGTTTTGATCCAACGAATTCCCTCATCTTCTCTGTACTTTTCCAAAAAGCTCTCTATACCACCGTCTTTTTTGTAGTCTCCAACCAACTGATATATGCCAGCAAATACGAGATCGTGGTTGCACTGGATAGGCTCAACTCTAGAGCACCCACTGATGGACAACCATAGCAAGAGAGAACTAGCCAGCGCTCGCAATTCCGTCATCTACCCAAGGCTCCGGAGTAACCAGGACTTACGAAGTTACAACCTACTCTTCTAAGCAGGTTAAGCTACTTCTCCAGCGAATACCGCCGGAGGTCATCGTATAGGAGATTCTCACTGTGAGGTCAGATATTTATCAATGGAACGAATTGCGTGATCCATCATATCGTGCTTATGGTCGAGGAGCCTCTTAGGATCAGACGCGCTTGGGATAGATGTTCGAAACATGTGTAACTCGGCAACAACGGCATCCAAAGTGGGCTCGCGGTCATGCCTCGCCTCAAGTTGAAGGCAGACAAGAGCTTCGTCGCGTATCTGAACTAGCCAGTTCCGTTTGTCCGGAGACCTCAGTTTTTCGGCGTATAGGTCTAACGTATCGCTTTTTTTCGCAAATGCATATTCGTCCGATAATGTCTGCAAATTTTCACGAACAAACGCGGTCTCGCACTGGCTTCCGATTTCCATACAGCCGCTTAGTGTGAATGCGACCAACATTAGATGGACTCTCTTCCTAATATCTTCGGTGAGCATAGTCATGATGAAACGTACTTCGTGCTATTTTTCAGTGGCGATTCGCTTCCATCAGCGTCCAAGTTTTTGTGTTGGGGTTATAGGTGTGGTAGCCGGTAAAAAGGGGCGCTTTAGCTTCTCGGACCATTTTATCGCGGTGAGGTGCTATCGAAAAACGGTCGTTGTAAAAGAGCTTGCCACTGCGCTCATCGCTGTGAAATATGTACCCTTGACCCTCAAGAATACCCAACAGCTCTTGCGAAACATCTTCATACTCGCGCCCGTACATTGAACGGATTAAATTGGGAATTTGGTGATGTGAATCCTCGTCATCACGCAAGGCCTCGATGATTGCCGGCATTGTCACCAGGTCCATCGACTCGAATGGCCCAATATACCGATCATGAAAATCATGCTCCTGAACACTGAAGTAATTTTGACCCTCGAACATCCTGAATTTCAGCAACCTCATAAACGTTTCGTTTTGAAGTCGCGGCCCAACATCTATCAAACGCAACATTTTCTGTATGCAAGCATCTTCGTATGTCTCGTGGTCCATATCTACAACTTCATTTAGAAAGCGCCAGAACACTGGGAAAAATGCCACTGCCTCTTTGGCCCCATTCAGACTGTTAATCGCTTCTTCTATGGGAACGAGACCGGCCGCCGCGCTGGTTGGGTCATAATCCAACTGTTGCCCGAACAACCATTTGTTTCCCTCCAGACAATCCCAAAGGGCGCACAAAAATTTGGATAACAGATCAATACCGTCGTTCAATTCTAGAACCTGACGCCAAAAATTTCGTTCCGAAACAGGCTTTCCATAAAGACTCAAGATAAATTCATAGACGTGAAAATCCACCGATTGCAGCTTTGGAAACTGCCCTTTGAGGGACGCAAACTCCTCAATCAGTGTCGTTGCCAGCGCTCGCAGGTTCGATGCCTCAAACTCGCCGAAGTACAGTTTGGGTTGAAGGTAGCCTGAATTGTCGATGTCTTCTTTTGTTTCGCGGTATTTCATATTACCGTTTGACTCCAGGACTACCCGGGTCGTCTCTTAAACCACGTTGCGTAAATCAGCAACCTTGCGGCTCCGCCCAATAGAGGTTGCAAATAACGGGTAGGTATCCTGAACGCATTAATGACTACCACTACCTCGCGCGTCTCCATACACAACTGCTGGACCGCCTGCGTGATTCGTAACCACACCAGCTCCCGTCCACCACCGCAATCCATTTAGTCATTCGTTGTTTGGCTCTTTCGCATGCTTCTTTCACGGCCGTATCAAAGTGCTCTGGCCTAGGATTCGAGTCCTAGAAATCGTTCGTGTCTACGTGTACCGGTTATAACTCTGCCTATCTAAAAAGCGGTGAGTAGACGGTAGCCGGTTAAGCTAAAGATTAAGAACAACACGAACGCGAAAAAGTACCACACCAACATCTTTAGTGGTGATGATTCATTTCGTTTTGGCCACTTTGTGGCCAATATCGAACCGCTTAGAACTATCGCTCCGATGTAGAATGCAACGAAGTGAGGTATCCCAATTTCGGTTGCTGATCGAGCAGAAACCAAGACAAGCATCAAAAACAGACCGCAAAACAACTGTAGTCGGAATATAGATTTGTTACTCACACTCGCACCTTTAGGCTGCGCTCCCCGTAATTCCTAATCCTCCACCGAGACTAAATCCCCACTTCCTAAAGCTAATGCCGGCGTCTGCTTCCTCAAGATATCGAGCCTCGTTCTGGTTTCTTCCGCGCATGTTGGCCGATATCCCGGCTCGAGCCTGTGCGGACGCGGATACTGGACCTATCCCGGCCGAAACTCTGCGGCCAAATCCAACGAATGTATCATCGCACGCTGCTGCATCTGACCGATTGAACTCGCCATCTGGATCGAAGGTCGCGCCAACGCCCAAGCCAACGCCGCCCATCCCTGTGAAAAACCATCTGCCGCTTGTCCGCCCAACGGTAAGACTCCCGCCCCAACCTCTGAAAAGAGGAACGGTTACACTCCATAGTCCATATTGGTCAAATATCAATATAGGAGTGTTGTCAACGTATACGTATCTGTTTTGCCCGCCGTCTAATCCGATTGGGTCACTTGTGACGTATCTTCCTACAGAGGCTTCATAGTTCCTGAAGTAGTTGTAATGCGTGCCAAGTTCGGAGTCGATATATTGCCCAGGAAATCGCAGCTTCACAATTGTGTTTGTATGAATCTCCATCCTCATCCGGCGCAGCATCCCCATATGGATCACTCAACCAGCTCCACAACACATCCCGGTTATCATCCATGCCATATCTTGGTGTACCCAGATGGTCAGTGAACAGGAATATTTGGGCACAGACTCATAGGTGGTTGTTTGAGGAAACAGAGCCTTGATCTGGCATGGAAAGGTGACTGCGAATTGGTTGGTCTCGGCCGTTTGCTTGGCTTCAAAGTAGCAACGCCCATCAGGCGAAATTACATTCCAAACTGAAATTTGGCGGCGAGGTAGAGAAGTAGGACAATCGCCAAAATGGGAATCAGCAAATATATGGCGTAGCCAGCTATGCGAGCCTTTGGCAACCAGTACTGATATTCTGTCCAAGGCTCAAGCCGAACGACATACGGCCAGATAGCAAAGTAATAAGAGGTCATCACTCCCACAATCACAAATACCGGTTGCCAACCGTGGAGGCCGATGCCCAGTTTTGCCAGCAAAGGGAAAGTTACGAATATTGAGACTAGGAATAGGACCATAGCCAGCAGGCGGGATTTGAAGGTGATGCGCGAACTCATCCCGCAAGAAGGACATGTGATGCGACTTGGACTGAATTCGCCAGCATACGGATGGACCCTGATTAGTTCTCGGTAAGAGTATTCTGACTTTTTACAACGGGGGCAGGATGGGCCCATGAAATGCCTAACTACAGTTTCGAAAGGTCAGATTGAGAATAGCACGCTAATTTCGATGTGGTGTTGTGAGGGCCGAACGTCCATTACTAGGCTGCGAACGAACATCTGCTTTAGGAGAAAGCCGGGAGGCGGTTAGTTCCAGCAGATCGCTAGGTGTTCCGCTCGACTTCTCGCTCTGCATATATAAGAACCCCAATGTATGTGACCACTGCGAATAGGCCTGCTAGTAAGCCAAAGGCACTCCAGATTAGTGGGCGTCCGAAATCTGGCCGTGATGCCACCCACCATAGCCATGCGGCAACCACGACGTTCTCCAGATGCTGGAAGGTAAACTCAAATATGAGGTTTATCCAACTTAGGTAGTTGACAAATTCCAAGCTTGAACTGGGACTTTCGCTTTCAAGTAGATTTGAAAGGTAACTCGCGGCCAATAGGTTTGCGAAGACAGTTGCGACGAAAACTGGAATCCACCAGATAAAGAGCCGCTCTAGGTCTGATTTCAGTTGATGCATCCGCGAATCCTATCAACGTACAAGTGACATGGTCACAAAAAAACAAGCGTAAGTTGACGGGGAATTGGAAATCAATATGCGGATGCAAATTCCTCAAGTTGCGAAAGAAGCAGACAGTTGTATATAGGAAAATAATGGATGCTTCCGACCCGGAGCTGCCGTTTGGAAATCGAGAGAATTCGATTAGTGCTATTACATGTTGAATGCGGTCCTTTAGGAAGCCTCAAATCGAAGACCATTGAAGCCTCTGTATCCCCCTAAATCCGCGCAAGCGAAAACTAGAGATTTCTGGCATCTGAGGCACTGGTTTTGCGTTATTGGTAGGGAAAGGCGAGCGATACTAGACAACAATTGGGCACAAAGCGGCAATAGGAAATCACTAGAAAGCGTAAGCTTGTTGTATTCACTGATTTGATTGGTGGCCAGAGACAGAATCGAACTGTCGACACGGGGATTTTCAGTCCCCTGCTCTACCGACTGAGCTATCTGGCCATTCGAGATATCGCCCGGAAAACTATCGCTGCCGGGGCAAAGAGCCGCGTATTAAAGCGGTGTGACAGCCTGGCGTCAACTGTCGTTTTGCGGAATAAAACCCTCTGCCCGGTCCACACTTTCATTATTAAAGTAGCGCCACATCTGCTCGCTCAAGTACTTGCGCGCATCCGGGTCCATCAGCTTCAGGTGCTTCTCATTAATCAGCATGGTCTGCAGTTCCTGCCACTCCTCCCACGCCTGGCGCGACACCTGGGCAAATATCTTCTCACCCTGGGCGCCGGGCATGGGCGGCTTCTCCAGTGCCGGCAGTTCTTTGCCGTAGCGGCTGCACATCACGGTACGCGGGGTGTCTGTCATTTGTTATATCTTGAACGGGTCCTGCAAGCTTGCCAGTAGTTTAACCGCAGGGGCGGACAGGCCAATAGGTTTATTGTCCCCGGCGAGCTGGTCCGGGAACACCCAGCGCCAGCCGTCACCGTCCGCCAGGCTGGTGGCCGGCTGTTTCAGGCGGATGTAAACCGGCGCAATGTCCAGGTGGAAATGGGTAAAGGTGTGGCGGAACTCCGGCGCGTGGTGGGTGGTGTCCACATCCGCCTGGGTGCAATCCAACTCGGTCAGGAAATGGTCCACGCTGGTGTCCGCGTCCCGTTCCGGCGGCGTCCAAAGCCCACCCCACAAGCCGTTTAAAGGCTTCTGTTCCAGATAGGTCGCGGCATTGGGCAAGGTCACCACAAACATCCTCGCCCGCCGCACGGGTTTGTCTTTTTTGGGTTTGGGCTGGGGGAATTGTTCCACCGCGCCCTGGGCCAGGGCGGCACATTGTTCCGCCACCGGGCACTGGGCGCATGCGGGGTTGCGGCGCACGCACAGGGTGGCGCCCAGGTCCATGATCGCCTGGGTGTAGTCGGCGGTGTGGGTGGCGGGGGTATGGGCTCCCGCGTGTGCCCACAGTTCTTTGGCCACCGCCGTCTGGCCCGGGTAGCCCGGCACGGCGTGAAAACGTGCCAGCACCCTTTTAACGTTGCCGTCCAGAATGGTGGCATGTGCCCCCTGGGCAATGGCGCGGATGGCGGCGGCGGTGCTGCGGCCGATGCCGGGCAAGGCTTCCAGGGCGCCCTGACTGCTCGGGAAGGTGCCGTTGTGTTCTTGTACTACCTGCACCGCGGTTTTATGCAGGTTGCGCGCCCGCGCGTAATAACCCAGGCCGGTCCAGTGGTGCAGCACCTCATCCAGTTCCGCGGCGGCCAGGCTTTGCACGTCCGGGAAGCGCTGCATGAACCTCCGGTAATAATCCATCACCGTGGTCACCTGGGTCTGCTGCAGCATGATCTCACTGATCCACACCCGGTACGGGTTGATGTCCTGCTGCCAGGGCAGGTCTTTGCGTCCGTGTTCGGCAAACCAGTCCAGCAGCCGGCGGGCAAACCAGTCCATCTCCGCGCGCGTTGCGGGCATTCGGGTTATTCTGCCCGTTCCAGGCTGCGGCCTAACAGCTCCAATAGGTCGCGGGCGGTTTCCCGGTATTCTTCCGGTACTTTCTCGTCGATCTTCTGCTCCAGCTTGGCGCGCAGGCCGCTGTCGTCGCCGCGCTGCAGGGCCCGGGCAATGAGGTTGCGGCTGGCGTTTTCGTCCAGCTTGCATTCCGGGTCCGCCGCCGCGCCGCGGCAGCGCACCGGGATGGCGGTGCCAGCCAGCATCGGGTTGATGTTAAACGGGCTGTCTTCAGCAGCGTGCACGGTGACGTGGCCTAACATGTCAATGGTGTCGTCCAGATAGTTGTATTCCCCATCCGCCTTTACCTGCATGTTGTCCAGGTTGAAGTCCAGGGCGTGCTGGGGCCCGGTGATGTTCCAGGTGCCGGTGAAGTCTTCATAGTTCCATACGTCCGGCCACTGCGCCACTTCGTCCGTCTGGCCTGCCAGCAGCGCCAGTTGTGCAAGCTGCTGTTTAATTTTGCTGATGTTGATGCTGCCTTTGCCACCGTCGAAGCGGCTTTCCGCGCGCACGCTCAGGGCCAGTTCCGCCGGCGTGTTGCCGGCCAGGGTGATGTTGCTGTTGAATGCCACCAGCGCCACCCACTGCAGGTCCTGTTCGGCCCAGGCCAGCAGGCGCTCGCTGTCCACCCCGGCCACTTCCGGCGATACCTGCCATTGCAGCGGTTCCGCCTGCAGGTCGATGCTGGTATCCGCCGCCAGCTCACCGCCGAAAAAGTCCGGGGTGTCCAGCATGACGTGCAGGCGGCCGTCGGCGTTGTGGGCTTCCAGCCGGCTGTTGGTAAATGTTTCACCCTGCAGCGTGTACGCCTCAATGTTGCAGTTAGCGGTGAAGTTGTAAGCCAGCAGGGTGTCCACGGGTATCAGCGTTTCATCGTCCGCAACGGGGTCGGCTGCGGGCTCCCCCTCAGGTGCCGCGGCCAGCGCGCTGGCGGTGGCCGGCGCGGCGGGCAGATTGGATTGTGCATCCACCTGACACACGCCGCGGCCGTCGTCAGTTGTGAAACGGGTGTCGGTAAACTTCAACTGATCACTGCCGTCAGCGGGGTCGACGCTGTAGGCCACGGTGCCGTCCAGGCTGATATTGAAGGGCGGGGCGGGTGCCGTGCCGTCTTGTTCAAGGTCCGGAGCAGGCTTGTCCGAGGCGGAAGCGTCCGGCACGGTAGAGGTCAGCGCCGCCGTCAGTTGAAACGGCGCCGGGGTACCCAGGCTGAAACCCATCAGGTCCAGGTTGGCCATGTCGATGCGGCTGTCCGGCTGGATGATGGTGGTGTCGGTCAGGTGCAGTTCGCTGATCTGCCAGCTATTGATGTCCTGCCAGATCGCAGACAGGTCCAGGCGCAGGGCCAGTTCAGCCACATTCACCTGCAGGTCGTCGCCGCTGGCGGCCACGTTGTTCATGCGCAGGTGCAGGGGCGGGAACAGTTGCCAGTCCATATCGCCGTTGATGGATACCACGTAATCGCTGTTCTCGTTGATCAGGCGTTCCAGCTCCGGCTTCAGATTGTTGGCGTCCTGCAGCCAGTACAAGCCGGCGGCCAGGATCCCGGCCAGGGTAAACAGCAGAACCAGTAAAACTCGGACGGCTTTCATAAACCGCACTCTTCCTTATCTTTGTGTGTGTGGGGCCCGTGATAGGGCGGGGTGCGGCAAGTATAGTGGCTAACGCTGTCGGGTTCCTGAACGGCGTGGGCTGCGCATGCTGCCGCCGAACAGTTTGCCGGGGCGCCAGCTTCGCCAGACGGCTTTGGGGGCAGGGGCGGCACCCCACATGCGTAGCTGTTTTTCCAATGCGGCTTCAGCTTCTTCGCGGCTCTCGAACGGGCCGATGATCTGACCGCCGCGGGTGCGGTAGCGCCATAAACCGTCCTTGGATTGGAAGATTCGGTCATCCATGGCGGCACACCCTGCTGTGTACAGGGCCCAAACCTTGTATTCTGGTGCGGCTGTTCCTGCTCAAGGGCTTTGCACCGTGTGGATAGTTTGTGTCAAGCAAATTGCACCACACTTTGGCTGTAAAGATGTAAAGAAGTTGTAATCAGCTAAATTGCCTATTTTTTGATGATTTTTGGAGATTTAACGGCGTGAGTGTCAATTCTTTTGACCCTGCGGCCATGCAGCAACCGCTGGATGCCGCAACCGTGCGGCGCCTGCTGGACCTGGTGCACCCTTTTGACCCTCTCGCGTCAGGCGAGACGGCGGGAAAGGTGGCGGGAGAGGCGGCCGGGGAAGCCCCGGCGCTGCCCCTCAGTACTGAAGATGCGGCGGGTTTCAGCAGTTTGGCCGCCCATCCCGGCTGGGGGGAGCAGGCGGAAAGCCTCGAAGACGCTGAGATCATCAGCCTGATTGGTCTGTTTACCCTGGGTGAAGACCAGTTCAGCGGCTGGCAGGCGGGAGAAAATTCGCCGGTGGTGCCGCTGGTGCGGGTGCTGAAAGCGCGGGGTGTATTTGAGGTGACGTTAAGCCGCTGGATCAAAGCCCATACGGACAATAAATTCCTGCCCCACGGCAGTCTGCTGGACCGCTTGTAGTAGAACTCAGGCAAGGCGGCCGGCCGTCCGGCGCCGCGGGCGCAAGCCTATAGGCACCACCTGCGGATGCAGATAGAATCCGCGCTCATGAAAGCACGCACCGCCACAGTCAGCCGCGATACCACGGAAACCCAGATTAAGCTCACTCTTAACCTGGACGGCACCGGCCAGAGCCGGCTTGTTACCGGTATTCCATTTTTTGAGCACATGCTTACCCAGGTGGCCCGTCACGGGCTTATCGACCTGGAGATTGATGCCCAGGGGGACCTGGAAATCGACGACCACCACACCGTGGAGGATGTCGGTATTGTCATGGGCCAGGCGTTTGCCCAGGCGGTGGGGGACAAGGCCGGCATCTACCGCTACGGTCATGCTTACGTGCCGCTGGACGAAGCGCTGTCCCGGGTGGTGGTGGACCTGTCCGGCCGCCCCGGGCTGTTCCACAACGTGGACTATACCCGGGCGCGCATCGGCAACTTTGATGTTGACCTGCTGCGGGAGTTTTTTCAGGGGTTTGTGAATCACGCCATGGTGTCGCTGCACCTGGACAATCTGAAAGGGGAAAACGCCCACCATCAGGCGGAAACGCTGTTCAAGGCGTTCGGCCGCGCCCTGCGCATGGCGGCCACGCCGGACCCGCGCATGGGTGACATCGTGCCGTCCACCAAAGGCAGTCTGTAGGCGCCCGTGTTACTCATCCCCGCCATCGACCTGAAAGAAGGTAAATGTGTGCGCCTGCGCCAGGGCCGCATGGATGACGCCACGGTGTTCTCCGACGACCCGGTGGCCATGGCGGCCCACTGGCGTGAATTGGGTTGCCGGCGCCTGCACATTGTCGACCTGGACGGCGCTTTTGCCGGCGCACCCAAAAACCGCGAACTGATCCAGAACATGGTGCAGGCCATGGGTGAGGTGCCGGTGCAGGTGGGCGGCGGTATCCGCAGCATGGATATCATCAGCGCTTATCTGGAGGTCGGCGTGGCGGCGGTGATTGTCGGCACCAAGGCCATCGAAGAACCGGAATTTCTGGCTGAAGCCGCCGCGCAGTATCCCCAACAGGTGATATTCGGTCTGGACGCGCGCAACGGCCGGGTGGCCACCGACGGCTGGGACAAAACCGCTGAAGTCACCGCCACCGAGTTGGCCCAGGCGGCCGCCAGCCTGCCGCTGGGCGGAATTGTGTACACGGACATCGACCGCGACGGCATGATGAACGGGTTGAATGTCACCGCGACCTATCAGCTTGCGGTGGACAGCGGCGTGCCGGTTATTGCGTCCGGCGGTGTCAGCACACTGGATGATCTGGCGCAGTTGAAAAGCGCCTTTGCAACCCGTCCGGAGTTACTGCTGGGTGCCATTACCGGACGGGCGATATATGAAGGTACCCTTGATGTGGCTGCGGGTCAGGCGTTGCTGGACGGTTGAACCGCCGCGCCAGTTGCGCCGCATGCACCAGGTTAATGTCCGCCGGCAGGTCCGCCAGGCGGCGTTCCAGATAATCCAGACTCATGGGGTAGGGGTGGCCGATCAGCACGGCGTAACCCTTCCGCCGGGCGGTAGCCAGCGCCTGTTCAAAAGCCAGATGGATGGCCCGGGGGTTGCGGTGATGGTCCAGGAATACGTCGCGGCGCACCACCGGCACGCCCATGCGTTCCGCCATGTCCACCGCTACCGTCTGGGCTGTGGTGCGCGAGTCCAGGAAATACAGCCCCCGTGAGCTCAATTGCCACATCAGCCGCGCCATGGGCAGGTGGTGGGCGGTCAGCAGGCTGCCGGTGTGGTTGGACATGCCGCTGCGCTGGGGTACCGCCGCCAGCGCCTGGCTCAGCACCTGGTCAAATTCTTCCTCGCGCATATTCAGCTTCAGCGTGCCGGCCTCTTCTTTTACCGTGGGAGAAGGCTGCGGTTCCATCGGCTGATGAATAATCACATCTTTGCCCAGCCGCAGCGCGTCGGCGGCGAGTTCCGCTGTGTAGGGCGCAAACGGCAGCACCGCTATGGTGAGTGAACCGGGCAGGTGAAGGGCGCGCAGGCCAAGCTGCTGGCTGTAGCCGACGTCATCTATGACAATGGCCAGGTCCGCGGCGTGACTGCTAAGCCCCGCCATCCACAGCATAGCCACGGGCATCATGCCCCGCAGATATTTCAGAGCGTACTCCCTTTCGTCTTGGTGTTGTTATTATTAGTTGTGCGTGCGGCGCCTTGTCAGGCCCGCATCTTTTTGTTATGCCGGGCAGTGTAGCCTATTTCAGGCGGGCCTGCAGCGAAGTTGCCGGATTCATTTTTAATAAATCCACCGCCTGGTCCAGCATCGCGTTGTCGTCGCCGCGGTACTCAATATCCGGCTCTATGCCGCGCTTGTGAATGGAGCGGCCGTTGGGGGTGAAATAGTGGGCAGTGGTGATTTTCAGCGCCTGGTCCTGGGCCAGCGGCACCACGGATTGCACGCTGCCCTTGCCGTAGCTGCGGGTGCCCACCAGCTTGGCGCGGCCGTGGTCCTGCAGCGCGCCGGCGACAATTTCAGACGCGGATGCGGACCCCCTGTTGATCAGCACCACTATGGGGGCGCCGTTTAACAGGTCGCCGCGGGTGGCGCGGTACTTGGCGTAGCTGGATTTCAGGCGCCCTTCGGTGTACACGATCAGACCGCGCTCCAGGAACTGGTCCGCAACCTGTACCGACGCGTGCAGGGTGCCGCCGGGGTTGTTGCGCAGGTCCATCACCAGGCCCTGCAGCGGCGCTTCCTGCTTCAGGCGGCGCAAGGCGGCGGACACATCTTCCGCGGTGTTGCTCTGGAACTGGGAGATGCGCATGTACGCAAAACCCGGTTCCAGCATGCGGCTGCGCACGCTGTTCAGGTGGATGACCGCGCGGCGCATGGAAAACTCCATGGGCTCTTCCACTTCCTCGCGCACCACCCGCATGATCACCCGGCTGCCGGGTTCACCGCGCAGGGCGTTCACTATATCCATCAGCTTTTTGCCTTTCACCGGGTCGCCATCCAGCGCGGTGATGCGGTCGCCGGCCTGAATACCCGCCGCCTGAGCGGGGGTGTGATCCATGGGTGCAATAATGGTGAAATAACCGTCCACCAGGCCCAGTTCGATGCCGATGCCGCCGAATTCGCCGCGGGTATTGGCTTCCAGGGCGTCAAAATCCGTGGAGTTAAGGTAGGCGGAATGGTCGTCCAGGCTGCGCATCAT
>JANQOA010000133.1 GCA_028279305.1 Pseudomonadales bacterium | reverse complement strand
CACCCCCGTGGCTTTTCAGGGATAAACATGCAGGCCAACGCGTTTTTCACGAATCCCCGGCTGTCACTGCTGCTGGTGGCGTTTCTGGTCATCATGGGTGCCATGGCTTTTTCCAGCCTGGCCCGCCAGGAGGACCCCACCATGACGGAACGCTGGGCGCGGGTGAACACCTTCTTACCCGGGGCCACCGCATCGCGCATGGAATCCCTGGTCAGCGAACCCATCGAAACCGCGCTGCGCGAAATTCCTGAAATAAAAGAAATCACTTCCACCTCCAAAGCCGGCTTCTCCGTGGTCGGGGTGGAACTCTACGACTCCGTTGGACCCGACCAGGTAGATAACATCTGGTCTGAGGTGAGGGACGAACTGGGGGACGTTGCGCCTACCCTGCCGGCGGGCGCCAGCGAGCCGGAGCTGAATCTGAACAAGCCTCTCGCCAGCACGTTGATTCTCTCGTTAAGCTGGCAGCAGGACTCAGCGGCGCAGCTTGGCCTGCTCACAAGGGTGGCGGAATCCCTGCGCCTGCGCCTGGCCAACCTGCCCGGCACCGAGGTTGCGGAAGCCTGGGGCGAAGCTGAAGAAGAAGTGGTGGTGGCTGTAGACCCTTACCGTCTTGCCAGTGCCCGGTTGACCACGGCTGAGGTTGCCGCGGCGATTCTGAACGCTGACACCAAACAACCCTCAGGCCGCCTGCGCAGCCCGCAGACCGATATGCTGGTGGAGGTGGAAGCTGAATTGGACAGCCCGGAACGCATCGCCGGTATTCCGTTGGCGGTGGGGCCCCAGGGCAGCACCATCCGCGTCTCAGACGTGGCCGGGGTGCGCAAGCACCAGGTCTATCCGCCAGCCACCATGGCGTTGCACAATAATGAAACCGTTGTGCTGGTGAACGCCAAAATGCAGCCCGGGCTGCAGATCGCCGCCTGGACCGCCGCCGCCATGGCAGTCATTGACGAATTCCGCGGTAATCTGCCGCCGCAGATTGGCCTGGACGTTGTTTACAACCAGAATGACTATACCGGTCAGCGCATGCAGTCCCTGTCCGTCAACCTGATGCTGGCGCTGGCAATTGTACTGGTGGTGCTGATCTGGTTCATGGGCTTACGCTCCGCGCTGACGGTGGGTGTTGCCCTGCCGCTGTCAGCCGCCATGGTGCTGATCGGCATGCAGCTGATGGATATTCCGCTGCACCAGATGTCCGTGACCGGTCTGATTATTTCCCTGGGGCTGCTGATCGACAACGCCATAGTTGTTGTCGAGGATTACAAACTCCGACGCAGCCGCGGCCAGACCATAGCCGCTGCCATCAACAGGGCGGTACGGCACCTGCTTATTCCCCTCGGCGCGTCCACCGCAACCACAGTATTCGCCTTTATGCCAATTGCCATGTCACCCGGAGGAGTGGGAGATTTCACCGGCACGCTGGGGGTGACCGTGGCCCTGTCAGTGGCCAGTTCATTCCTCCTGGCCATGACTGTGGTACCCAGCATTGCCGGATTTCTGGAACAGCGCTGGCCCAGCCGGGACGGCCACCGCTGGTGGCAAAGCGGTTTCCGGCACGCCGGGCTGACCCGGCGTTACCGGGCCAGCATTGTTGCTGCGGTGAAAAAACCTGTGATCGGTATCGGCGTGGCTTGCATCCTGCCGCTGATCGGATTTGCCCTTGCGCCCACCTTGACCCAGCAGTTTTTCCCTCCGGTGGACCGCAACCAGTTTCAGATTCAGTTGTCGCTGCCCACCCAGAGCTCAATTTTCGAAACGCGCGCAGCCACCGAGGCGGCTGACGAAGTTCTGCGCAGCCACCCGGCTGTGCGCGACGTGTACTGGACCCTGGGCGAGGGTGCGCCGCGGGTGTTCTACAACGTAGTTTCCCTGAATGAGCGGGTCGCCAGTTTTGCCTCTGCCTGGGTAAACACCGAGTCCGCTCAGGCCACCCTGGACATCCTGCCGGAATTGCAACGGGCACTGTCCCAGGCATTACCCCAGGCGGAAATCCTGGCGATCCCTTTTGAACAGGGGCCGCCCACCGATGCGCCTATTGAAGCGCGGATAGTCGGTCCGGATCTGGATATACTGCGCCAGCAATCCGACCGGCTGCGGCAGATTCTGGCTGACGTTGACAAAGTCACCTACACCCGCGCGACCTTGTCCACCGCTGAACCGAAACTGTCCTTCGTGCCCGATGAGAATGCTGCCGCCCAGGCCGGTATGTCTACCGGCCAGCTTTCAAATCTTCTGAATTCCGCGCTGATGGGCAGCCGGGCGGGTACCGTGCAGGAGGGTAATACCGAACTGGCTGTGCGGGTCAGAGTGGCGGATGAGTTTCGTAACAACTTTGCCGACCTGGCGAGCCTGCCGCTGTTAAGCAGCGGCGGCCGCGGGGTGCCGCTGAATCAACTGGGCAGTTGGCAACTGGTGCCCACCGCTTCCGCCATCGACCGCAGGCAGGGCCAGCGGGTCAGCACGGTGCAGGCGTTCCTGGTGCCGTTCACTCTGCCGGCCTCAGCCCTGGCGGACTTCCGCGGTGCACTGCAGGCCAACGGCTTTGAACTGCCGCCCGGTTATCAGCTGCAGTTCGGCGGCGAGGCGGAACAAAGCGCCGAATCCATGGGCAACATTGTTTCCATGTTCCTGTTTTTCGCCCTGGCAATGGCAGCCGTGGTGATCCTCTCGCTGAACTCCTTCCGCCAGGCGGCGCTGATCGGTTGCATTGCCGTGCTCAGCTTCGGGCTGGCCTTGTTCGGGGTAAGGCTGTTCGGTTACCCGTTCGGTTATATGGCGCTGATCGGCTCCCTGGGCATGATGGGCCTGGCCATCAACGGCGCCATTATAGTACTGTCCGCCCTCAAGGCGGGTGCAACCGGCGGTGACGCT
>JANQOA010000088.1 GCA_028279305.1 Pseudomonadales bacterium | reverse complement strand
TATAACACCATGGGCACCAGGCACGCATACAGTCCCGATTCGGGCGGCACGCCGGCCAGAAATGCATAAGCCACCGCCTGGGGCACGGTGACCATGCCGACCACCAGTCCGGCGATCAGGTCGTGACTGAAATCCTCGCGTTTGTAATCACGCAGCACCGGCACCAGCGGCAGGTAGCCGGGCCACTCCCGCAGTCCCAGTTTGAACCAGAGGGCAGGGCGCATTATGTCTGCATAAGACCGGAGAGCATGGCCTCAGTTTACCAGTTCGCTTTGGCAAAAAGGTTACTCCGGGCGGCGGAATAGAGAATAGGGGAGGGACTTGCTAACATCAGGCGTTCCGGGGATCAGGGACTCTAATATGGATACAAAAGCTGCCGTGGCTTACGCCGCGGGTGAACCGTTGACCGTGGAAACCGTGCAACTGGAAGGTCCCAGGGCCGGTGAGGTAATGGTGGAGATCATGGCGACCGGTATCTGCCACACTGATGCCTACACCTTGTCGGGTGCGGACCCGGAAGGGCTGTTTCCAGCCATTATGGGTCACGAGGGGGCCGGCATTGTGCGGGAAGTAGGTGCCGGGGTGACGTCAGTAGCGGTGGGGGATCATGTTATCCCGCTGTACACGCCGGAATGCCGGCAATGCAAGTTCTGCACCTCCGGCAAGACCAATCTGTGCGGTGCGATCAGGGAAACCCAGGGTCAGGGGCTGATGCCGGACGGCACCTCGCGCTTTTCCCTCAACGGCAAACCCTTGTTTCATTATA
Source organism: Pseudomonadales bacterium (assembly GCA_028279305.1). GTDB lineage: Bacteria > Pseudomonadota > Gammaproteobacteria > Pseudomonadales > Azotimanducaceae > UBA4421. Next base: position 23,087 of record JANQOA010000088.1, on the reverse strand, counting down.
TGGGCACATCAACGTTTTCCAATTTTACCGTGCTGCCGGAAATAGCGGTGGCAAAAATCCGCCAGGACGCGCCGTTTGATAAGGTCTGTTACATCGGTTGCGGGGTAACCACCGGGTTGGGCGCGGTGATGAATACAGCCAAGGTGGAGCCGGGTGCAAACGTAGCGGTGTTTGGCCTCGGCGGCATTGGTCTGAACGTGATTCAGGGCGCACGGCTGGTGGGTGCAGACCGCATCATTGGTGTTGACCTGAACGAAGACAAGCGGGCGCTGGCGGAAAAGTTCGGCATGACCGACTTCATCAATCCGTCCGCTACCGATGCGGTGGAAGCCATTGTGGAACTGACCGACGGCGGTGCGGACTACTCCTTTGAATGTATCGGCAATACCGACGTCATGCGTCAGGCGCTGGAGTGCTGCCACAAGGGCTGGGGTGAAAGCATTATTGTTGGGGTAGCCGGCGCCGGTCAGGAGATTGCCACCCGGCCGTTTCAACTGGTCACCGGGCGGGTCTGGAAGGGTACCGCATTTGGCGGCGCCAAGGGCCGTACCGATGTGCCCGGTATTGTCGACTGGTATATGCAGGGCAAAATCAACATCGACGACCTGATCACGCATACATTTTCCCTGCAGCAGATCAACGATGGTTTTGATGTCATGCACCAGGGTGAGAGTATCCGTTCGGTGGTGGTGTACTGATGCGGGCGGAGTGGCTGGCGCAGGTGCGGGAAGACGTTATCGACCCGGACCAGCCGATATGCGACCCGCATCACCATCTGTGGGACAATGCTGACAACCCCTATCTGCTGCCGGAGCTGCTTGCGGATACCGGCAGCGGCCACAATGTGCTCAGCACCGTGTTTGTGGAATGTCTCTCCATGTACCGGGCTGAAGGTGAAGAAGCAAGGCGGCCGGTGGGTGAAACCGAGTTTGTGAACGGCGTGGCGGCCATGTCCGCCAGCGGTATGTACGGCGACCTGCGCGCCTGCCGCGGCATTGTCAGCTATGCGGATCTGACCCTGGGTGGGCAGGTGGGTAAGGTGCTCGATGAACACATGCAGCGCTCGTCTCGTTTTCGCGGCATCCGGCACGCAGCCGGATGGGATGCCAGTGAGCAGGTGCGGAATTCGCACACCAGACCCCCGGAGCAGCTTTATCTGCGGGATGACTTCCGCGCCGGTTTTGAAGCTCTGGCGGAGCGGCAGCTGACCTTTGACGCCTGGCTGTACCACCCGCAGATTCCCGATTTGACGGATCTGGCCAGGAACTTTCCCGGCGTTACCATCATTTTTGATCACTTCGGCGGGCCCCTGGGCATAGGCCCTTATACAGGCCGGCAGGATGAGATATTCGAGCAATGGTGTACGGACGCAGCAGAGCTGGCCCGCTGTGAGAACGTGTACCCCAAGCTGGGCGGAATTGTCATGCCGATTAACGGTTTTGGCTGGCACAAGCGCAACAAGCCCGCCAGCTCTGATGAAATTGTGGCTGCCGCCGGCCGTTATTTTCACAAAGCCATTGAGCTGTTTGGCCCGGAACGCTGTATGTTCGAGAGCAACTTTCCGGTGGACAAACAGAGTTGCTCTTACACGGTGTTGTGGAACGCGTTTAAGAAGATGGCTGCTGACTACACAGCGGCGGACCGCCAGCGCCTGTTTCACGACACCGCGGTGGAAGCCTATCGGCTTTGATGCCGGCCGCCCGGCGCCGGCCTAAAATCCGCGCGCCAGCAGGCTGAAGAGCAACGCCGCCAAAACGGCAAAGCCGAGCAGCAGACCGCTGGCGAACCAGCGCAGCCGGGCCAGCAGCACGCGGTGCGCGTTCAGCGTGTCGTCAAATCCGCTTTGCAGATGTGCATCCAGGGCGTTAAACCGCGCCCGGCTTTCAGCTTTGAAAGCAGCCAGGGCTTCCCGCCTGCCGTTTGCTTCGTTTTCCACCGCCGCCAGGCGCTGGCTCAGCCTGGCAATGCAGGCCCGTGTATCTTCAGCAGGCATGGGCTGAATGCCTTGCAGCCAGAGTACCGGTCGGGTGAAGCATGTTGTTTTGTGATTTGTCGGCGTTGTGCCATTTTACATAAGGGGTGAGCAGCGGCTGCCGTCCGCTGCTGAATAAGCCGTGGGACATTGTCCCTGCTGTCAGCGGTAATAGTCCGGCGCCGCTTTCAGGGCATCGGTCTGGGCCTTGACATGTTCTATCCACAGAGTGGCGCCGGTAGCGGCAATCAGCGCTTCAACTTTGTCCATGCTGCGCAAGGTTTCTTCCGCGTCGGTGTTGAACACCGGGGTACGGCGCAGGCTGCGGGTTTCGCTGAAGTGATACAGATCACCAGACAGCAGCACCGGGCCGTATTCGGGCAGTCTGACCAGCAGTACCTGATGCCCCGGGGTATGCCCCGGCGCGCTCACCAGGGTGACAACGCCGTCGCCGAATACATCGTGGTCGCCCTGTAACAAGGTTCTGGGACTGTCCGTCAAAGCGGCGTACAGGCTTGCATCAAACACCGGGTATTTCTCGTGGTCCACAAACGCGGCCTGGTATTCCGCCTCCTGGATCAGCAGATGCGCGTCCGCAAACGCGTTGGCGGCGCCGATATGATCAAAATGAAAATGCGAAAATGCGATGTAGTCAAAATCCTCCGGCTGCAGATTCAGCATCGCCAGCTGATCCAGCAGCGAGCGGGGGTAGAAGGTCTGCAGGCCCGTGGGCAGGGTCTGTCTGCTGTCGCCGACCAGGCTCAGCGGCAGGCCGCCGTCCCACAGCAGGCGCTTACCCCCGTGTTCCACCATGTAACAGGGTACTGACATGACCCGCGCGTCGGTTTCTTCGTTACTCAGGCCAAAGGCTGACACGTCATCCAGATAAAGGGTGCCGCAGTCAAAAATGTAGAGCCGGGTTTCCGCTGCGGCGGGCGGCGCAAAGGTGGCGTAGATGACAAGCTGCAGCAGGATCAGGGCGCTGGCCCACCAGCGGACGTCGCGCCAGCGGGCGTTGGATTTTGCGCCGCTGAAAATCAACCGCTTGGGGATCAGCCAGACCAGCACGCCGAGAAATATGAAGCCGGCGATGGAAACGTAATTTGCCCACACCACCGGCCAGTTAGTGATGTCCATGCAGTTCTCCTTCCGGCTTGCGGCCGCGCCATGGAAAATAGGTCAGGTTGTCCAGGTCGCGCGTGTTTCTGGCGGTGAAACCGCTGACTACCCACAAGCTGAGCAGCGCGTAGACAAAACTTGAAAACGCCACGTACAGCATATTCACCCCGGCCGCCATGATGATGGCCGCCAGCGGCACTCCGGTAAGCAGGGTAAACAAACCGGCAGCCGGAGTGGCGCGGCGGGTGAACGCACCCAGCAGCAGCAATGCCAGCATGGGCCCCTGAAACAGGGATAACATGGTTTGTATAAACGCGTAGATGCCGCCCATCTGAGAAATCAGCGGCGCAATACACATCGCCAGCAGCAGGATAATCAGGGTTAAGTAACGCCCCACCTTAAGGTCAGCGTCGGGGTTGGTGTTCTTGCTGAGCACGTGGCGGATGTCCCGGGTAATCAGCAAAGAAGTGGAATTGATGCCGGAGTCGATGGTGGACTGCAGGGCGGCAATGATGGCAATAAACATCAATCCGGATATGCCCGGCGGCAGCACGTTTTTGATGACCCAGGGCAAAGCCATGTCCGGGTATTGGATTTCCGCGTGCATCACCAGGGCCAGCAGCCCGGGAAATACCACCAGCAGCGGCACAAAAGACTTGCCCAACGCCGCAAACATCATGCCGGCGCTGGCGTCCCATTGGCTGCGTGCCCCCAGGGTGCGCTGCAGGATCGCCTGGCTCGCGCACCAGTAAGCCGGTGACAGTACCACCCCCAGGCCCAGAATCACCGCCGGCCAGGGGAAGTCGCTGTGGTCGGCAGGCAGGTAGGCTTGCAGGTGGGTGGGGTTTTCGCTGATCAGGGTGGTGGCAAAACCGCTGAAGCCGCCGGTTTCGCTGATGCCCAGGGCAACAATGGTCAGACCGCCGAGAAACATGATGCATACCTGCAGGGTATCGGTAAAAGCCACCGCCGCCAGCCCGCCGGCAATGCTGTACAAGCCCACCACGGTGCCGGTGACCATGATCCCCATCCAGATGGGCCAGCCCAGGTATGTCTGCAGGGTCAGCGCGATAGCCCATAACGCCACGCCGATGGCAAATACCGCCACCACGCTGGTGATGGCGGCGGCCAGGACGCGCACCGCCTGGTTGTAACGCAGGCCCAGATATTCGGGAACGGAGTAAACCCCGGCTTTCCAGTACAGGGGAATAAAAACCAGGGAGGCCAGAATCATGGCCGGGATGGCGCCGATCCATTCAAAGTTGGCCTGGGCAATACCCACGTTGTAAGCGTTGCCCGCGGCGCCGACGTAGCTGTCCGCGCCTATGTTGGTGCCGATGATGGACAGGCCGATCACCCACCACGCCAGGGAGCGGCCGGCGAGGAAAAAGTCGTGTGCGTCCTTGACCTTGCCGCTCAGACGCAGCCCAACAAAAACGATCAGCCCCAGATAGGCAACAATGATGCCCAGATCAAGGGGATGCAAAAACGGGCCCGTGATCTACTTCGGTGCTATTACCAGAGACATGCGTTTGGCATCGACAACTTCCACCAGGGTACCTTTGCTTAAAGGCTGGTCTGTCCGAACTTTCCACAAAGTGTCCCCTATCTGCACCTTGGCTACCCCCAGCGCCACGTCTTCTTCCAGCATGAACTGGTGACCGATCAGACGGCGGCTGCGCCGGTTCAACATGGGTGCCTGATCTTTGCGCTGGGCGTCGCGGAACAGCCGGAAGTAGACGATGGTAGCAACTATTGAGCTGATTGCATAAAGCACAATCTGCCAGCCCAGCGCCATGTCCGGCACCATGGCAAGCACGGCCCCCATACCCAGGGCCGCTACCCCGGCTCCCAGCAGGAAGCCGGCAGTGCCCAGAATTTCCGCCGTAAGCAGAATCAGGCCCAGGGCGATCCAGTGGTAAGCGGTAATTTCACTAAACAGTTCCATAACACTCTCCTGTCCGGGTTGGCCGGTGCAGTACGGGGTTCGTTTCGGGGTTCAAACCCGTTACGCCGTACCCGTGCCGTGGTGGACGGTTGCGCTGCCCACATCTTTAGCGATTTCGCTGATGCCCGCAATAGAGCCGATCACACTGGATGCTTCCAGCGGAATCATCATCACCTTGTTATTGCTGGACGCCGCCAGCTGACCCAGCGCGTCCACGTACTTCTGCGCGACAAAGTAGTTGATGGCCCGGCTGTCCCCCGAGGCGATGGCCGTGGACACGGATTCGGTGGCCTTGGCTTCTGCTTCCGCCAGCCGCTCGCGGGCTTCAGCTTCACGTTTGGCGGCTTCCAGTTCCCCTTCAGCTTCGAGAATTTTTGATTGCTTCTGGCCTTCCGCCACGGTGATGGCGGCTTCCCGCTCACCTTCTGCCTCAAGAATCTGCGCGCGCTTCTCGCGCTCAGCTTTCATCTGCCGGGCCATGGAATCCACCAGGTCGCGGGGCGGCGAGATATCACGGATTTCCACCCGGGTGACTTTGACCCCCCAGGGATCCGTGGCGTCGTCCACTTTGTTCAACAGGTCCGAATTGATACGGTCGCGGTTGGACAACATTTCATCCAGTTCCATGGACCCGAGCACCGCGCGGATATTGGTCATCACCAGGTTCTGCATGGCGCGCACCAGGTCATTAACCTCATAAGATGCCTTCACCGGCTCCAGAATCTGGTAGAAACACACCGCGTCGGTCTGTACCTGGGCGTTGTCGGAGGAAATGACCTCCTGGGGAGGGATGTCCAGCACCTGTTCCATCAGATTCTGTTTGTGACCGATACGATCCATAATCGGTACGATAAAGTGTAAGCCGGGGTTAAGCGTGCGTTGGTATTTACCCCAGCGTTCCACGGTCCAGCCGTAACCCTGGGGGACGGATTTCACCGCGGTTGTGATCAAAATAAACGCAAAAGCGATTAGCGCAACAAACGTCAGAGATTCAAAAACCATCTCAGCTCCTCATTTCATGCCTGTTTCAGCCTTGTTTGACGCTGATATGCGTAACAAACAGGACATTTATCCTCTTTAGCAGACAAATGCTGTTAAAAAAAGACGTAAAAATTATGTAGAAAATGAGTGGAAAAAGCAATATAAATTGAAAAAAAGTGACTTATGTTGATAATAGGCGACTTATTGCTGTGCGCGCGGCCGTTGCCGGCGCGGTAGGGAAGGTCAGGTAAGTCAGGAAAATGGCAAAACTCTTCGATTCCCCGCAGATGCGGGAAACCATCCGGCGTCTGATCCGTTCGCGCATGGCGTACAAAGGCATGGAGTACAAAGACCTGTGCCGCGCTCTGGCGGATCTTGGCGTGCAGCAGAACGAAAGCAACCTGCGCTCCAAGGTAAATAATGGCTCTCTGGGTGCGCAGTTGTTTGTTTATATTCTCATGGCCATGGATCTCCGGGCGTTGGAACTGGACCAGGTGCGTGAAATCCTGCAGGAGGTGGAAGAGGTGGACGAATTGTGAGGGGGAAGGTGTGGACATACAGGTAATCGGCGCGGGGTTCGGGCGCACCGGCACCCTGTCGCTGAAGTTTGCGCTGGAGAAGCTCGGGTTTGACAAGTGTTACCACATGATGGAGGTGGCGCTGAATGCCGGTCACGCGCAAGCCTGGATCGATTGCGCGGCCGGCCGTATGCCGGATTGGCGGGTTTTTTTGCAGGGTTACCAGGCCACCGTGGACTGGCCCTCGTGCAACTACTGGCGTGAGCAGCTGCAGGCCTTCCCCCAGGCCAAGGTGCTGTTGTCCACACGCGATCCGCAGGCGTGGCACAAAAGTGTCATGAACACCATCTGGCCGTCGTCCAGGGCCAACGGCCGGAAAGACGATGCCCGTTCACAGCTGGGCTGGAAAATGGCCTGTGATGTGATCTGGAACGGCGTGTTCGACGGCCGGGTGGAAGACAAAGACCACGCCATCGCCTGTTTCGAACGGCACAACCAGCAGGTTATTGATGAGGTGCCGGCGCCCCAGTTGCTGGTTTACGAGCCCGGCCAGGGTTGGGAACCCATCTGTGAATTTCTCGGTGTGCCGGTACCGGACGAGCCTTACCCGAACACCAACAGCACGGCTGAGTTCCAGGAGTTCTGGCGCAAGCAGGATGAAGCGGCGCGCAACAAGGCGGCGGGAAAAACGGCTTAGCCTAGTCGGCCGGCGGTGCCAGCCAGCGGCAGAACAGGGCGGCAACAACGGCGGCCAGCATCTGGGCGAGGACAAAAGCGGTTATATTGGCCGGTGCAATACCGGCAAACGTATCCGTCAGGCCCCGCGCCAGGGTAACCGCGGGGTTGGCAAAAGAGGTGGAGGCGGTGAACCAGTAGCCGGCGGTAATAAACAGACCCACCGCAAAAGGCACCGCTTCAGCGCGGAAGCGTAGCACCAGAAAAATGGTGCTGACCAGGCCAAAAGTGGCAACACCTTCCGCCAGCCACTGGCCGCCGCCGGTGCGGGTGGTTGTGGAAATCTGCAGCAGGCTTTGTTCAAACATGCCGTGCGCCAGCATCACCCCCAGCACGCCGCCGGCGGCCTGCACCAGCCAGTAGACAGCCGCGTGCGCGGCGCTGATGTCCCCCCGTAACAGGAACGCCAACGTCACCGCGGGATTGAAGTGCGCGCCGCTGACGGGGCCGAACATCAGTATCAGTACTATCAGAATCGCCCCGGTGGCGATGGTATTACCCAACAGCGCAACCGCGGTGCTGTCCGGCGACAGCGTGTCGGCCATTATGCCCGAGCCCACCACGGTGGCCAGTAACAGCGCAGTACCCACCAGTTCCGCGGTCAGCCTGCGGCCTAAGTCATAGTTCATCAACAGCCGCCTTCTTCAGAGCAACATTCTTCAGTCAAAAAGCCGATCAGGTTATTCATCACCTGATAATTAGCCAGGCAACGTAACACCCGGCCTTCACGTCTTTGTGACACCAGTTCGCGCTGCATCAGGTGATGCAGGTGATGGGAGAGGGTGGAACCCGGAATATCCAGCCGCTGCTGCAATTCGCCAACGGCAAGCCCCTGCCGCCCGGCGCGCACCAGTTGCCGGAACACCTCCAGCCGGGTGAGGTTGCCCAGGCTTTCCAGACAGGCGGCGGCGTCCCCACTGTGCATGATTTGGTTTGCGCTATCGTTCATAATTATTTCCATAAATCTAGAAATAACGAAATGTTATTAGACCGGTTAAAGCGGAAAGGTTAACATTATTTCGAATTTCATGGAAATATAAACCGGAGACTCCCATGCGACTGCAACTTGCCTTGAACGTAGCGGACTTACCCGCCACCATTGATTACTACCAGCGTCTGTTTGGCGTAACCGTGGCCAAAACCAAGCCGGGTTATGCAAACTTTGAAGTTGAACAACCGCCCTTGAAGCTGGTGTTGTTCGAGACGGAGGATGCCACCGACCGCCTCAATCATTTAGGGGTTGAGGTGTTTGATAACAAGCTGGTGAAACAGGCGGCGGAGCAACAGAAAGCGGCCGGCCTGGAAGTGACGGAGACCGAAGCGGAAGGCTGCTGTTTTGCCAGCCAGAACAAAACGGTGACCTATGCGCCGGACGGCACCATGTGGGAATGGTACCTGAAACTTGAAGACCTGGAGGGCTTCGACGGCCCGCAGGCGGCGCCCGCCGCTGAGGTTAAGGGCTGCTGTTGAGGTAACGCCGGATAGCCTGCAGCTCGTAACCGGCATGCAGCAGGCGGCGCTGTTCCAGCTCCGCCAGCTCCTGCAGGTTGAACCAGCGCAGGTCCAGCAGTTCAGCTTTATCGTACCGGGTTACCCGCTGGTCGGTATGCGCGCCGTAAACCATATGATCAGCGCCTTTGTAGCGGAAGGCGCCGATTTCGGTCATGTTGTTAAGCTGCAGGTCCAGCTCTTCGCGCAGTTCCCGGCGCACCGCCTGGTGCGGGCTTTCACCCCACTCGATGCGGCCGCCGGGCAGGCCCCAGCGGCGCTCCCGGCGCGCCCAGAAGCTGGAATGCACAGCCAGCAGGAAGTGGTTGTCGTGCTTCAGCACCGCACGTGCGGTGCGGTAGGGGCGTTTGCGCAACAGGCTCACTTGGAACGCGTCTCAGGCGGCGGGCGGGGGTGGGCCGAACAGCACCAGTAACAGGATGGATACCACCATCAGTACCAGGGTTGCGGCAAAACCAACTACTACCGCCCGCCAGTTGCTGTAGTACTTGCCGCCCATTTCCTCATAGCTGCTGAACATATTGCCCTGCAGCTTCTGCGCAACCAGTAGCACCGTAGCCACCTGGATGAACATCATCACGATGCCGGCCTGAATGCTGGTAATCCAGCTGGACGGCAACAGCACCAGCAACAGCACAAACAGCACACTGCCGGCCAATACGTACTGTCCCAGCTTGCGCTGCCCCAGAGCGGCGTAGTTACTGGCCAGCATATAACCGGCCGCCAAAGCGGAGCCGAGGAAGGTGCCGATACCCATAGCGGTCAGGGAATACAGTTGCGGCAGGCTGCCCTGGCGGGTGGGTTCGGTCATGCGGTTTCCCAGTGACTGATGGCGGGAGCGGTGCGGTAGTATGCGGTTGCCTGTTCAAAGGTGTGGGCAATCTGCAGCAACGCAAGGTCGCCGCGGGGTTTGCCGACAATCTGCAGGCCCACGGGCAGGCCGTCCGCGGTAAATCCGGCCGGTACGGAGATGGCGGGCAGGCCGGTTACAGTGATGGCGCAGCAGATGGTCATCCAATCTATGTAGGTTTCCAGCTGACGGCCGTTGATTTCTCTGATCCAATCCGTTTCCACCGCAAATGGAGGCACCTGGGCAGCCGGCAGGATCAGGGCGTCGAAGCGGTCAAAAAACTCCGCCACCCCGGCATAAATACGCGTACGCAGCAGCTCGGAATCCAGGATCTCCCGGCTGCTGAGCTGCTGGCCCATTTCGATATTCCACACCGCGGTTTCTTTGGCGTGATTTTTCCAGTCCGGCAGGCTGGCATCCAGGTTATTGCCCAGGGTGGCCAGGGACGCGGCGCGCTGAACCTGAAACACGTCCATCGCCTGGCGCAGGTCCGGACAGCACTCGGCAACCTCAGCGCCCAGATCGGCAAAGCTGTCCGCAGCCCTCTGCATCACAGCCGCCACCGCCGGGTCGATGGGCAGACCGTGCAGGGCCGGGCTGTAGGCAATACGCAGACCGTGCAGATTCTCCGGCGCCTGCAGGGCATCGAGAAACACTTCGCCATGCTCGGGCAGCGTCAGCGGATCGTCCCGCTGGGGCCCAGCCTGCACGGAAAACAACAGCGCGGTGTCAGCCACGGTGCGTGCCATGGGGCCGGTGGTAGACAGACGTGCAAACCAGCCCATGCCCCGTCCGGGAGGGGTGCGGCCGATGGAAGGCCGCAGCCCCACCACATTGCAGAAACTGGCCGGGTTGCGCAGCGAGCCTCCCATATCGCTGCCGTCCGCCAGCGGCAGCATGCCCGTGGCCAGCGCTACCGCGGCACCGCCGCTGCTGCCGCCGGGTGTTTTGTCTGGATTGTAAGGGTTGCGGGTGGCGCCGAACAAAGGGTTAAAGGTGTTTGACCCCAGACCGAACTCAGGCATGTTGCTGCGGCCGATAAACAGCACGCCGGCGGCGCGCAGCCGCCGGGCCTGCCCGTCGTCTTCCCGGGCAGTGTTTTCCGCCCACGGTTTAAACCCCCAGGTGGTGGGAAAACCCTTTACCTCAACCGCGTCTTTTGCGGCCATGGGCAAGCCGTGCAGGGGGCCGCGCCGGGCTGCCGGCAGCCGGTCGGCTTGCCGGGCAAGAGCCATGGCCTGCTCTTTGGGTAACACGTTAACCAACGCGTTAACGCGGGGGTTGAGGGTTTCGATGCGCTGATACACTTCCGCCATCACCGCCTCCGCGGATACGTCACCGCGTTGCAGATCGCGGCACAGCTCCACGGCGCTTTGCCATTGCATTGTGAGTTCCCGGCCCCTTGCAGATTGCCCTGATGGCAAGGGTAAGGTAAGCGCCGGATTTTGTCAGCCTTGCGGTCTTTCCATATGCCACACCGGATATTGCAGGGGCTTGGGCAGGAACAGGCCGCCGCCGACCGCAACAAAGTGTTTATGCAGGTGTTTGTGATACCAGTCCGCAGGGCGCAGGCGCTGTTGCATGTCGGTATGCTGGCTGTCGCAGATATCCAGATCGTCGCTGGTTAGCACGCTCAGGTACAAAGCGCCCCTGGTCAGAGCGGCCAGATTGCGGATAGCGCGGGCGCAGTCCTTTTTGTTCAGGTAGCCCAGCACGTCATTGCACACCACCAGATCGTAGGGTTTGTCGCGGTAATCCACCACTGAGCCCGGACGCCAGCCATAGATTTCGCAGAGATAGCTGCTGTATTCAACACCCTGGCAGCGGGCGTCGGGAAAGTGTTCCGTCAGACGCTCAAGGACCACCCCCAGGCCGCAGCCGATATCCAGAATACGTTGCTGGGGGATCTGCAGGTAGATCAGATACGCGGCAATAAAGTCCGCCTGCTGTTGCTGTTCCCGGGGGGTAACCGCACGGGTGTCAGCGTTCCTGTAGAAGCGTGTGTAGTACGCCTTATCAAATGTGGGAGCGGGCATGTGCTGGTATTGGCGCTTGCAATTCAGGGTGGTAGCGCACTAGTGTGGTTGTTTTTGAGCAACAAGTGAACCTATGAGTGAAGTTCCGGCAGGCGCCGACCCGGCCGCGCCGACGCGTCTGGACAAACCGGTATTTGCCGGTTCCGTGGTGTTACTTGTCTTGCTGATTCTGCCGCTGGCGCTTTATCCGCAGGCGGGCAGGGTGCTGCTGGGTTCCGCGTTTGCCTTCCTGACCAGCAATCTCGGTGTAATCTACATCCTTACCGGGATTGGCGCCTTAGTACTACTGTTATACTTGGCCTGGGGCCCACACGGCAAGGTGGTGTTTTCCCGTGACGGCAGCCCCGCGCAGTTCTCCACCCTGAGCTGGAGTGCCATGCTGTTCTGCGGCGGTATCGGCACCAGCGTACTTTACTGGGGCACGGTGGAGTGGGCCCACTACTACGCGGCACCGCCGTTTTCCGCCGCCGCGCAATCCCCTGAAGCGCTGCGTTGGGCGGCCAGCTATCCGCTGTTTCACTGGGGGCTGATCGGCTGGGCATTTTATTGCCTGCCGGGGGTGGCGATGGCCTACGCCTATTATGTAAAAGGTGCCGACAGCCTGCGCCTGTCCGCCGCCTGCGCAGATGCCATCCCCGCGGCCATGCAGCGCTGGCTGAATCCGCTTATCGATCTTATTTTTGTAGTCGGCCTGGTGGGTGCCTGCAGTACCGGCCTCGGTTTGGCGGTGCCGCTCATCGGCGCGCTGTTGGCGGATTTGTTTGAGGCTGATGCGGCGGCGCTGGGCTTCGGCCTGGACGTTGCCGTTATAGTTGCCATTACCGTGCTGTTTGCCGCCAGCGCCTGGCTCGGGCTGGACAAAGGCATTAAGCGGTTGAGCAACATCAACGTGGTGTTGTCGTTTCTGCTGCTGGCGTTCATTTTTGTGGCCGGTCCCACCTTGTTCATTCTGGAGATGTCGGTGGAGAGCGTCGGCCACCTGGCCACCCATTTTGTGCGCATGAGCACTTGGGCGGATGCCCGCCAGACGGGTGATTTTGTGGAGTCCTGGACAGTTTTTTACTGGGCCTGGTGGCTGGCGCTGGGGCCGTTCATGGGCGTGTTTATCGCCAAGATATCCCGCGGCCGCACCATGCGGCAGGTGGTGCTGGGTTGCCTGGGATACGGCACGCTGGGCTGTATGGCGTTTTTTATGGTGCTGGGCAACTACGCGGTGTGGCTGGAGCTGGACGGCGCGCTGCCGGTTGTCAGCCTGATCGGTGATGCAGGCGCCGCGCAGACCATTGTAGCCGTGCTGGGCACCCTTCCCGGCGCTGATGTAGTGGTTGCCGTGTTTGCCCTCATCTGCGTGATTTTTGCCGCCACCAGCTACGATTCCGCCTCTTATACCCTGGCCATGACCGCCACCCGCAACCTGGGGGAGGCGGATCATCCCGGCCGCGGGCACCGCATCTTCTGGGCATTTCTGCTCGGCCTGTTACCCATTACGCTGATCCAGATGGGCGGTTTGCGGCCGCTGCAGTCCGCCGTCACCCTGGCTTCGGTGCCGCTGCTGATTGTTTTTCTGATTATGGCCTGGGTAGTCTGGCGGCAATTGCATCCGGCTGTCCGGAAGCAGGGTGCCGCAACGTCTAATTGGTAAGCACCCGTTGCGCTCAGCGGCGGGGTCCTGTGGAGGCAACTGGAGACAATTGGAGACGGGTATGCAATATCTGCTGTTGATTTACGAAGCGGAAGAAATCTGGGCCAGCAAATCGGAGGAAGAAAAACAGCAGGTGCTGGCCGGTCACGGCGCGCTGCACCAGCGGCTACAGGCAGACGGCGTGGAATACGCCGGCCAGCCGCTGATGCCTACCGCGACCGCGGTCAGTCTGCGCCGCCGCGGCGGGGACCTGCAGGTCTCCGACGGGCCGTTCGCTGAGACCAAGGAACAGTTGGCGGGCTATTATATGGTGGATGTCGGCAGCGTTGAGCAAGCCATGGAATATGCCGCCCTGATACCTCACGTCGAAACGGGCACCATAGAGGTGCGGCCATTGGACAGCCACGAGGTGCCGTGAACGAACTGGGACCCATACTCCGGGCTGCGTACCCGCAGGTGGTAGCCACGCTTACCCGGGTGCTGGGCGACATGGACAAAGCCATGGACGCCACCCAGGATGCCCTGGTAAGGGCGTTGCAGCGCTGGCAGAAAGACGGCATTCCCGAACAGCCGGTAGCCTGGCTGGTTACCGTGGGGCGCAACCGGGCCATCGACGTCATGCGACGGGATGCCCGGGTGGTGCCGCTGGAAGGCCATATGCCGCTGGAGCCCGCGGCAGCGGTGCAGGTGGAACATCTGCAGCTGACCGAGTTAGAAGATGACCTGCTGCGGCTGATGTTTACCTGTTGCAACCCGGTGCTGTCGCCTGTCAGCCAGATCACCCTGGTGCTGAAAGTGGTATTGGGTTTTTCAGTGAATGAAATAGCCCGCACCCTGCTGACCTCACCCGCGACGGTGGAAAAGCGTATCACCCGGGCCAAGCAGCGTCTGGCGGAAGACGATGTGGAGTACGCGGTGCCCAAGGCGGCGGACATACCGGCCCGGCTGGGTTCGGTACTGCAGGCCATCTATCTGCTGTTTAACGAGGGTTACAGCCGCATTCAGGACAGCCAACTGGTGCGCAGCAGTGCCATCGACGAAGCCATCCGCCTGGGCCGCATGACCAGCCGTCTGCTGCGCCGCAATCCAGAGCCGCGTTCCCTGCTGGCGCTGATGCTGCTCAGCACAGCGCGCCTGCCGGGCCGCCTGGACGATAGCGGGGCGTTTGTGCCGCTCCACGCCCAGGATAGAAATCGTTGGGACCAGGCGATGATCCGCGAAGGTCTGGCGCTGATCGACGCGGTTTACGTATCACGGCACCCGCCCTCCGCGTATCAGGTCCAGGCTGCGATATCGGCTATTCATTGCCGCGCACCCGACGCCGGGCAGACAGACTGGCAGCAGATAGCGGCGCTGTACCGGAAACTGCAGGACTACGACAAGTCGCCGGTGGTGCCGGTTAACCTGGCGGTGGCGTTGAGTTTTGCCGGTGATCTGCCCGCGGCGGTGAAGATCCTGCAATCCCTCAGCGGTACCCCCGGCCTGGCCCGCTATCAGCCCTATTTTGCCGCCTGCGGGCACGTTTTTGCCCAGGCCGGGATGACTGCTGAAGCGGCCCGGGCTTATCAACAGGCGGTGGAACTGGCTGCCAGCGCGCCGCAAAGAGCCTATTTGCAAGCCCGCCTGAACGACATAAAGTAACCGCTGTCAGGGATTCCCGGCAACAGACAGGGGCAGCAGTGGGCGAGACTGATAAGAGCGGCATCGGCACCTTCTATACCGATCATTGGCGCAGCATCGAAGACGAGCGGATTGAGCGTTATGAGCAGATGTTCGTCTGGCATGACGCCCAGACCACCCTGTTGGCGCCGGCGGAGCTGGCTGCCGGGCAGCGGGTGCTGGACGTGGGTGCCGGCCCCGGCTTTTTTGCCGGCGGCCTGGCCGGGCTGGTGGGCGACAGCGGCCGGGTTGACGGCGTGGACATCAACGCGCGTTTTGTCGAAGACGCGAACCGGCGCAACAGCAGTGCAAATGTTGCTTTCCACCATATCAGCGATCATGTGTTGCCGTTTGCGGCGGATACCTTCGACCGGGTGATCTGCAAAAACGTTTTGGAATACGTGCCGGATCTGCAGGCTTCACTGGCGGAAGTCTACCGGGTGCTGAAGCCCGGCGGCCGGGTGCTGGTGATCGACAGCGACTGGGGGTTTGTCATTGTTCAACCCTGGGACAAGGCAACGGTGGACCGTTTTTTTGCCGCCGCCGCCCCGGCGTTTAACGAACCGTATATCGGCCGCCGCATCAGCGGCGACCTGGCTGCCGCGGGCCTGCACTCGGTGAAGGTGTCGCTGTCTCCATTTGTGGATCAGAGTGGCCGCGGGTTGCATGTTTTGCGCAACATGGCCGGTTATATCAACACTTTCGGCACCCTGCCGGAAGCGGAGGTAGACGAGTTGCTGGGCCAGGCGGAAGCGGCTCTGGAGGCACAGCGTTTCCTCTTCTGTCTGCCGCAGTTTCTGGTTGTTGGGGAAAAGTAGCGGGCCACACTATGGCGGGAGAAGACCAATGAGTGAAGCGGTAAACCAATCTTCGCTGGCACCGGTGGCAGCCGCCCTTGTGCAGGCGCTGGGGCAGGATTGTGTCCTGCTGGACGATGATGTCACCAACCGCGCAGCAGGCATCTGGCGCAGCGATAACATTCAGGCGCGCATTCTGGTGCGGCCGCGCTGTACTGAAGACGTCAGTAAAGCTCTGGCTGTCTGTCATGCCCACAACCAGCCGGTGGTGGCCCATGGCGGGCTTACAGGGCTGGTTGAAAGCGCCATCACCGGGCCGGGGGATGTGGTGATCTCGCTGGAGCGCATGAACGCCATAGAGTCCATACAACCGCTGGAGCGGACAGCCATCGTGCAGGCGGGAGTGGTGCTGCAGACGCTGCAGGAAGCGGTTGAAGAGCAGGGCCTGATTTTCCCGCTGGATCTTGGTGCCCGCGGTTCCTGCACGCTGGGCGGCAACATATCCACAAACGCCGGCGGCAACCGGGTGATCCGCTACGGCATGACCCGGGATATGGTGCTGGGGCTGGAGGCGGTGCTGGCCGATGGCACGGTGGTGTCGTCCATGAACCGCATGCTGAAGAATAATGCCGGGTATGACTTAAAACAGTTGTTTATCGGCAGTGAAGGCACCCTGGGCATTGTTACCCGGGCGGTATTGCGTTGCCGGGAACAACCGGGTACGCAGCCCACCGCCCTGGTGGGGGTGCAGGGGTTTGAGCAGCTGATGCAGTTTCTCAAGGCCGCGGACGCCGGCCTGCGGGGTTGCCTGTCAGCCTTTGAGGTGATGTGGAATAACTACTACCGTCTTGTCACCACCGCACCGGCCAAAAACACACCGCCGCTGGCCCAGGACTACCCCTATTATGTGCTGGTGGAAGCGATGGGCGCTGAACCGGACACGCTGCAAGCCATGTTGGCGGCGGCGTTGGATGACGGCCTGCTGGCTGACGCGGTGCTGGCCCAGTCCGAGGCCCAGCGGCAGCAAATCTGGGCGCTGCGTGATGACGTGGAGCAGGCGTTCCGCGTCGGGCCGATTTTTCTTTTTGATGTGAGCCTGCGTATTCCGCTGATGCCTGACTATGTGGCCACGGTGAACAGCAACCTGGAGGAACGTTTCGGCACCTGTGAGAATTTCACCCTGGGCCATATGGGGGACGGCAATCTGCACTTTGCCATCTGTGTGGGAGACGGCAGCGAAGAGGCCCGGCGCGGGGTGGAACAGTGTGTCTATACGCCGCTGCAGGCGTTGTCCGGGTCGGTGTCAGCGGAGCACGGCGTTGGACTGGAAAAGAAACCTTATCTGCAGATTGCCAGGCAGCCGGAGGAAGTGGCGCTGATGCAGACCCTGAAACAGGCGTTGGACCCCAAGGGCATTTTGAATCCCGGCAAAATATTTGACCTCCAGTAACGCTGTGGATTTACCTGCCCTGCACTACCAGACCCTGTCCGACACCTGCCGGCAATTGAAAAGCGGTGCGCGCAGGAGCGTGGAGGTAACCGAACACCTGTTAAACCGTATTGCCGCGCTGGAACCTGAGCTGGGCAGTTATGCCATGGTGCTGGCGGATGAGGCGTTGCAGCAGGCTGAGCGGCTCGATCAGGCGCAGGCCCGGGGTCAGCCGCTGGGGGCGTTGCACGGGGTGCCGATTGCGGTTAAAGATCTGCTGTTCACGCGCGGTAAAGTTACCGCCAGCGGTACTCTGGTGATGGCTGATTTTGTGCCGGATTATGACGCCACGGTGGTCCAGCGCCTGCAACAGGCCGGAGCAGTGGTGATCGGCAAAACCCAGCTTACCGAAGGCGCATTCGGCGCCCATCACCCGCAGATCCGTGCACCCCGCAATCCCTATGATGCCGGCCGCTGGCCCGGGGTATCTTCATCCGGTTCCGGGGTGGCGGTGGCTGCCGGGCTGGCGTACGGTGCGTTGGGTACTGATACCGGCGGCAGCATCCGGTTTCCCTCCGCCAGTTGCGGGCTGGTAGGCATCAAACCCACTTACGGCAGGGTCAGCCGGCACGGCGCTTTTGCGCTGGCTGAGAGTCTCGATCATATCGGCCCCATGTGCCGCAGCGTGGAAGATGCGGCACGCATGCTTGGCGTCATCGCCGGCCGGGATGACAACGATCCCACCAGTCTGGCTGCACCGGTGCCCAACTACACGGGTGAACGGCACCCGCATCTGGACGGCCTGGTTATCGGTGTGGACTGGCGCTATGCCACAGACGGCGTGGACGAACATGTTGTGACGGTGCTCAGAGGGGTGGCGGAGCAACTGGCTGAACTGGGTGCCGGGGTGCGGGAAGTTCAGCTGCCGGACAGCTACCGGCGCCTGGTGGACGAATGGGGTGTCACCTGTGCGGTGGAGTGCGCCAGGGCGCATAAAGACTATTTTCCGCGTCTGGCGGATCAATACGGGCCGGTGCTGCGTCAGCTGTTGGAGCTGGGTGTGAGCGTACCGCCCAGCCACTACGAAGAGCTGCAACAACACCGCGCGCTTTTCACGCGGCAGCTGGATGAGCTGTTGCGGGATGTGGACCTGCTGCTGACGCCATGTATGACCTCGCTGCCGCCGCCGGTGGCGCAGATGGAGGAAGTTGTGGCGGCTGAGGACAGCCGCGCGGCGTTTATAAACTTCACCGCGCCGTTTGACTATTCCGGTCATCCCACCTTGACCATGCCCGCCGGCCTCAGCGCGCAGGGCCTGCCGCAGAGCTTCCAGCTGGTGGCGGCGCATCTGGCGGAACCGGCGCTGGTGCGCACCGGGCTCGCTTACGAGAAGGCGTGCGGATCCATGCCGCACCCGCCGCTTTAGCGCTGCAGCAGCAGGTCGCTGGCTTTTTCAGCCACCATAATGGTGGCGGCATTGGTATTGCCGGAAACCACGTAGGGCATGACGGACGCGTCCGCCACGCTTAAGCCCTCCACGCCGATCACGCGCAGGTTCGAATCCACCACCCGGCCGATGGCGCAGGTGCTGGTGGGGTGGTACACCGTCGAAGCGTCCTCGCGGATGTATTCCAGCATGGCTTCATCAGTGGCCAGGTCCGCATCCGCAGCGGGGGAGATCCTGGCGGTCAGGTAAGGGGCCAGGGGCTCCGCGGCAAATATGTCCAGCAACAGACGCACCCCCCTGATCAAAGTGACCTGATCCGACTCGGCTGACAGGTAGTTGGCTTGAATCTCCGGGGCGTGGCTGGGTTCCCCGGTGCGGATATGAATTGAACCCCTGGAAGCCGGCCGGTTCTGGTTGACCACCGCGGTCATGGCGGGTTCTTCCATGGCGCGGATGCGGCCTTCGTTGTTGTACAGGGTGGCGCCGGAGGCAAAATGTATCTGCACGTCAGGGATATCCAGGCCTTCACGGGTGTACCAGAACCCGCCAACGGGCGCGGAACCGGTGGTCAACGGCCCGCGGCGCTGCAGCAGCCATTTCAACGCGGTGGGCAGCAGCCGCCAGCCCTGCACCTCGCGGTTGATGGACTGGTCTGCGTGGGTGCCGTACACCACTTTCGCCAGCACGTGGTCCTGCAGGTGTTCACCCACATCCGGCGCGTTGTGCACAACGGGAATGCCCAGGGTGTGCAGGCGTTCACCGTCGCCAACACCCGACAGTTCCAGCAACTGCGGGGAGTTGACCGCGCCTCCGCACAGGATGATGTGCCGGCCGCGGATCAGCTCAATCTCGCCGCGGCGGCGGATGCGCACGCCGCAGGCGGTTTTGCCTTCGAACTCCACCCGCTCCGCCCGCGCCTGGGTCATGATGGTGAGGTTCTTGCGCTGCCGCACCGGGTCCAGATAAGCAGACGCTGTGCTCCAGCGCCGGCCGTTGTGTTGAGTAAATTGGTAGTAGCCGCAGCCTGCCTGGTCTGCGCCATTAAAGTCAGGGTTGGCGGGGATGCCGACGGCCTGCATTGCCTGCAGGAAAGTGTCGTGTATGGGCCGTTTGTCACGCACGTCCTGTACGTGCTGCGGCCCTTCGGTGCCGTGCAAGTCGTTGTTATGGGTCTGCTGGTTTTCGGCTTTGCGGAAATAGGGCAACACCTCTTCCCAGGACCAGCCTACCGCGCCGGCCTGGGTCCAGTCAGCAAAGTCACGCGGCACGCCGCGGATATAGACCATGCCGTTGATGGCGCTGGAGCCGCCCAGCACCTTACCCCGCGGCCAGTAGATCTGCCGCTCGTTCAGTTCCGGCTCCGGTGCGGTGGTATATCCCCAGTCGTACTTCGGGTTGTTGAAGTTGGTTGCCCAGCCGGCCGGGATATGCAGCATCGGCGAGCGGTGACCGCCGCCGGCCTCCAGCAGGCAGACCGATTTAGCGGCATCAGCGGACAGCCGGTTGGCCAGCACGCAGCCGGCGGAACCCGCGCCGACAATGACATAGTCGTAAGACACAGTTGAGCTATTCCCTCAGTTCAGTTTTCGGTTGGCGCGAGAATACCGGTAGGCAGCCCGTCGATGCTGTGCTGGTTGCGGTCGTGCCAGTAATTTTCAATACCCTGTGCACCACGCTTCTCGGCCCAGCGCGTTAACACGTCCCGGTCCTGTTGATACTCCATCAGCGGCACCGCGTACCCGCAGGAAGTCTGCACGCAGTCGATGCTGACCCGGAAATACTGCCGGGCACCCAGCGCGGCCGGCAGCAGGGCCCGGCATTCGTTCCAGCCGTTGTCCCTGGGGTGCACAACCTGCGCGCTGCCGTACACGCGCAGAATGCGTGGTGGTCCGGCGAACGCACACCACATCAAAGTCATACGGTTGCTGTCCAGCAGATGGGCGGCGGATTCGTTGCCGCTGCCGGTCAGGTTCAACCACAGCAACTCTTTGTTGCTGACCACCCGCAGGCTGTCCTGACCCTTGGGGGAGAGGTTGATGCGGCCCTCCCGGGGTGCGGTGGCGACAAAAAATATAGGTTGTGCGGCCAGCCAGGTCTGCAGATCGTCAGATAGAGTGTCGAATTGTTCAGCCATGGGTTCCCGTATTGGTCTGTAAGCGGTGTATTTACCGAAAAGTTGCGCAACTGCACAGATCATAGGACGAATTGTTCCAACAATGCAGCATCGGGTGAAGATGAGAGGCAGATATGAACAGGTGGTTAAGCACCCTGACGACAGTGTGCGCGGTTGTGCTGGCGTGTACAGCAGGCGGCGCTTCGGCGCATACGGAAATTTTGAACGCGCCGGTGGTCCACAGTTGCGACGCTCCGGTGCGCCCGGAAGACGATCAGGATGATATCCGCTGGCGGGCCTTTCTCAACGAGGTGGAAACCTTCCGCCGCTGTGTCAACGACAAAATGGAGTGGCACAAAGCGGCTGCCGCCGCACACCACCAGAATGCTCATGAGGTGGTGCAGGCCTGGAATACTTTTGTACGCTTGTCACTCAATGCGCCGGAGGATTTTCCCTGGAGCGGCGACCTGGAGACCGAAGAAGCGGAATAACGCCTGTGGGCGTTTGTGCGGCCCCGGCGGTACTTCAGTCTTCTACGAAACTGGTGCAGTTCAGCAGTTCCTCCATGAGTAACTGCGGCGCGGAATATTCGTCAGCAATAGCCAGCTTGCCGCGGTAGCTGCAGTGCGCCAGTTCGACTTCACCGTCAGCCGGGCAGGCG
Organism: Pseudomonadales bacterium; assembly: GCA_028279305.1. Lineage (GTDB taxonomy): Bacteria > Pseudomonadota > Gammaproteobacteria > Pseudomonadales > Azotimanducaceae > UBA4421. Next base: position 1,671 of record JANQOA010000088.1, on the reverse strand, counting down.
GTGCTGCCGTCGCCACGCACAACGGTAATTAGATTCAGCAGGGTGGCCCGTTTGGCTTCGTCAAAGGTGGCGTACAGGCGGGTGAGATCGTTGTAGCAACGCAGGTATCCCATCACCACCAGGCTGTCCAACTGGTACAGGTCGCTGGTAGGGTCCAGGGCGGCGGCAACGGGGACCGAGTATTGCTGCTGCGGGTTAACCTGGGCACAGCCGCCCAGCAGCAGGGTCAGCAGCAGGGTGCACGCCAGGGTTGTAACCCTGGGTTCAACGCGCCTCAGCCGGTTGCGGGCCGCTAAAACCATCGGAAACTGTCGTCTTCTTCTTCTTCGGCGTCAGACTCAGCGTCGGCATGGTGGCGTTCTTCACCGTGATGGTCGTCGTCGATGGTGTCACACATGGCGGTCAGCGCCAGCAGACTTTCTTTGGTGCGCTCATACTCGCGTTGGGTGATGGCGTCTTGATCCAGCGCGGCTTTCAGGTCGATCAACTGTTGGCCGAAGGACACGTCACCCATGCGCACCTGGACGTTTTCACCGTTCCAGCAAGCGCCTGCGGTCAAGGTCAGAGCAATCACCAGTAAGGGTTTGGTCATAATGGTTCCTGTATCAGAATGGCTGCAATACCGGCGCTGGCAAGTATACCTGGAGTTAGGGCTGGCGTGAGCCTGTCTGCTCCAACACGTGACGCGGCGCCCAGGTTTCAAACTGCGGAATGTCCAGCCCGATATGATCCCAGCCGGCTTTATCGCTGACAAAGGTATGTGCCCGGGGCGCCTCATTGAGCGGGCTGTCGAGGCTGCCCAGACGGATGCGGATGATCTCCGGGTTGGCGGCCAGATAAGCATACAGCGGTGAGCCGCAATTGCTGCAGAAAGCGCGGAGTTTACCGGCGGAGGATTCAAATTCCCGCAGGGTGTGCTGCGGGTCTGACAATTCAAAAGCGGCGCGCGCTACACCTGCGTTGGCACCGTGGGCGGAACCGCTGGCCTTGCGGCAGCTGCGGCAATGGCAATAACCAAAGTCCGACAGGGGTTGATGGATGCGGTAAGTGAGGCTGCCGCATAAGCAGCTGCCCCAGTGTTCGGGTTGGGGGTTTGTCATATCTGCTCTCCTTAAGATTTGTCTTTTTGGTTATTCAGTTCTGCCCGGGCTGCTTTGTAAACAGCAGCAGTTTCAGGAGCGCCGTAAATACGTCCCTGTAGGCTCCGGCGCCGACATCCTGTCGGCGACGGTCCTGAAACTCTGCTATTCACACGCAGCCCTCGCGCAGCGGCAGCCAAAAAAACACATTCCAAGCGGTGGAGTTTTGCTACACACCAGCGTTGACGTACTCAGTCGTCTAATCGCTCCGCAGTTGAGTTTCGCAACACTCTGACAGCAACACACAGGGATTGCACTCAGTGCGGAGACGCGCACGAGGATACTGCAAGTGCCTGAATGTGGCGAAAACTCCACCAGGGTATCTACACACTAGACCGGTGGACGGGTAACTCAGTCGGTCGGAGATTGAGGTTTTGGGCGTGCAGTTCTGCCTGGGCTGCTTAGTGAATAGCAGGGGAGTTTCAGGATCGCCGTGAATACGTCCATGTAGGCTCCGGCGCCGACTTCCTGTCGGCGACGGTCCTGAAACTCTGCTATTCACAAGCAACCCTCACATTTCCGCAACCAAAAA
>JANQOA010000079.1 GCA_028279305.1 Pseudomonadales bacterium | reverse complement strand
AGCGTCCGGCACGGACCCGCAGCAGGTTGCCGCGGACTCGGTTCAACAGCTGTTCGAGCAGGGTGCGGAAGAAATTCTGCGGCAACTGCAGGCGGCCGGCCCGGCGGATGACGCGTAAACTCACCATCTGGGTTACCCGTACGCAACCGGGTGCGGGTCAGTTAAGCGCCGCCCTGCAAGACCTCGGTCACCGGGTGCGGTGCGCGCCGGTGATCGGCATCGAGCCGCTGCATCCCTGGCGGGTGCTGCAGTGGCGGGCTGCGCAGCCGCCGGTGGCGCTGAGTGAAAGGCAGCTTGCTGAACTGGCCCCACCGGCGCTGGTGATTACCCTGTCCACCCATGCGGCGGCGGCATATCTTGCCGGCAGCCTGCAGCAGCGTTGCCGGGATGTACCTCATATTGCCATCGGGCCGGCCACCCGCCGGGCGCTGGCGGCGCATCCCGCCGCCATCAGCGAGGCTGAGCCGGCAACGTCGGAAGGTGTGTTAAGCATGCCCCAGGTTAAGGGTCTGGCGGCGGCTGCGGAGGTCTGGATTATGGCCGGTGCAGGGGGCCGCGAACTTCTCGCGGAGCGGCTTGTCAGCAGCGGTATTCGGGTTTTCAAGTTTGAAACCTACCGGCGGCGGGTGCTGCAGGTGGCAGACATCAACGCCGAGGCTGTCTCCGTTGTGGTGGCCGGCTCCGTGGATGGTTTACGGGCGGCCGCGGAGCAATGGCGGGCAGCCGGCGGGGACCTGACCGTGAATCTGGTTGTACCCTCCGCGCGGGTCGCGGACAAAGCGCGGGAACTGGGCTTTAAGCACGTTTACAATGTCGGCAGCGCGGCCACGGAAGACTTTCTTTCAACCATCACTGATCTGGCGCTGGAAGGACAACAAGGGCAATAAACGAGTATGAGTGAGCAGGACCAGACCCCTAAGCAGCAGACTGATGATCAGACCTTACCCGGGCAGGCGGATGATCAGACCTTGACTGCAGCGGCGGAACGTGCGGATCAGGCGGACGCGGCGGAAGATCAGGCCGTCTCCGGCGAACAAGCAGGCGAACAATCAGGCGAACGATCAGGCGAGCAGCCAGGCAAACAGGTGGAAAGTCCCCCGGCGGCAGAGCAAGACAGCCCCGGGCAGCCGGCAGCCGCGGCTAAAAAACCGGGCAGAGTGCTGGCCTCCCTGGCGCTGCTGCTGGCCCTGGCGGGTGTAGGCGGGGTAGGTTACTTGTACTATCTGCTGGTTTACCAGGATCCGCTGGCGCGCATCAACGCCCAGCAGAGCGAAGCGCAGCAGAACTTCGTTGACATGACCGCGGCGCTCAGCGCGGACATGGAACGGCTCAAGCAGGAATCCGACGCCCGCCTGGAAGCGCTGGTGACAGAACAGGAGCAACGGCTGGCGGACAATGAAGCCGGCGTGCTGAAATCGTTGAACGAGGCGTTGCAGGCCGCGCCGCCGTCCCAGCGCAAATGGAAAATTGCCGAAGCTGAATACCTGCTGCGTATCGCCAATCACCGGGTGCTGATGGAGCAGGACTCCAGCGGTGCGTTGAACCTCCTGTTAGCCGCGGATGCGGTCATCGCGGAGCTGGATGACTTTTCCCTGCATCAGGTGCGCGCCAGGCTGGCTGACGAAATTGTCGCGCTGCGGCAGGTACGGCGTGACGATCTGCAGGGGATTTATCTGCGCCTGGAAGCAGTTAAAGGCGGGCTGGCCGAGTTATCTTTCGAGACCCCGGAATACCTTGCTGATACGGTTGAGGAAGAGCCGCAGCAGACGGTGTGGCGCCGGCTGGCAGCGGAGCTGGAAAAATTTGTCCGTGTGCGCACGCTGAAATCCGACGAAACCATTAAGCCCCTGCTGGCCCCGGAGGAAGAGCAGTTTCTCGAGCTGAATCTGCGGCTCGCCCTGCAGCAGGCGCAAACCGCGGCCCTCCGGCGTCAGCAGGCGGTATTTGACAGCAGCCTGCAGTCAGCGCGCGGTTGGGTGGCCGACTACATGCAGCAGGATGAAGCAACGCAGGCGCTGCTCGAAGAACTGGATGATCTGTTGACCGTGGACCTGGCCAGACCGTTGCCGGATATTTCCGGCTCCCTCAATGAACTGCTGGCTGCCAACGGGGGCGGCACATGAGAATTGTCTGGTTAGCCATTCTCGCGGCGGTGTTGCTGGGCGGCCTGGTGGGCACCCTGCTGGTGCGGGACGCCGGTTACGTGCTGCTCGCTTATGGTGACAAGGTGGTGGAAACAAGTTTGTGGATTGCCCTGTTGCTGCTGATCGCCCTGTACTTGCTGGTGCGGCTGGTGATTGTTGTCTTCAGCCAGGTCGGCCGCGGGCAGATTCGTTTTTCCAGCTGGCGCAGCAGCCGCCGCTTGCGGGCAGCCCGTGCCCAGACTGTGCGCGGCCTGCTGGTGATGTCCGAGGGCCGCTGGGCGGAAGCCCAGAAACTCCTGCTGGCCGGTGCGGAACAGGTGGAAACCCCGTTAATCAACTATCTGAATGCCGCGCGGACGGCGCAGGAACTGGGCGAGCTGCAGCAGCGGGACGAGTTTCTCAAGCGCGCCCACGAGACCACCCCCGGTGCAAAGTTTGCCGTTACCCTGACCCAGGCGGAATTTCATATTCAGGACAACCAGTTTGAGCAGGCACTGGCCGCTTTGCTGCTGTTGCGCAAGCGAGCGCCCAAACATGCGGCGGTGCTGTCGATGCTGGCCAAGTGTCATGAAGCTCTGGGCGACTGGGAGGCGTTACGCGGCCTGTTACCCGAGCTGACCAAGCTGCGCGTGCTGCCACAGGTTGAGCTGCAGCGCCTGCGCAAAGCGGTTTGGGCCGCATTGCTGCTGGGCGAGTTGCCGGTTGCCAAAGCCTGGAAGCAGTTGCCCAGGGAGCTTAAGGATGATGAGCAGATTCTGCATGGCTGGGTAGAGTATCTGCTGCAGGAAACACCGGGGCAGCAGGACGACGCTGAGCAGGCCCTGCGGCTGATACTGGCGCAGCATTGGGATGCGCACCTCGTCCGGCTGTACGGGCTGACCCGGTCCGGCGATCAGCAGCGTCAACTGGTGACAGCCCAGTCCTGGGCCAAGCAGCGTCCCAACGATGCGGATCTGTTGCTTACCCTGGGCCGCCTGTGCCTGATGAACCGGAAGTTCGAACAGGCCCGGGAATACTTCGAAGGCAGCTTGCGGCTGCAACCCGCGGACGAGGTGTATGGGGAGTTGGGCCGCCTCTGTATGGCCATGGGTGACGAACGCCGGGGTGCCGAATACCTGCTGCTGTCGCTGGGAGATCTGCAGGATCTGCCGCAACCTGAAGCGGCAGGTGCCGCGGTCTAATCCGGCCTCGGCGCGTACTCGTATACATCCGCGTGCAGCTGCGGCCGGGAGATGCCGCTGTCCAGTAACACGTCGGTGGCGGCGTAAACAAATCCCGGGCTGCCGGCTAATACAATGTGGTGATCGCGGTAGGCGGACGCCTGTGTCCGCAGCCAGCTTAAGCCGCGGTTCTCGCTGCTGCGGCGGCTGTCGATCATAACAATCAGTTCCACGTCAGCCAGCGCGCGTAGCTCCTGCTCTGCATATACATCAGCCGCGCGTTCGGCGCACCATACAATGGTGGCGCCGGCGGCATCCGGGTGATGACTGCGCTGTTCAGCCAGCGCAAATGCCTGAGCCGCGCCGGTACCGCCGGCCACCACCAGCAGCGGCACCGACACGTCGCCGTCGCTGACCTGTCCGCCAGGTAACGTCACCTGCAGTTCAGGTTGTTGCAGCGCCGCGTCCATGGCAGCCGCTTCGGGGGCGCCGGCAGTAGAGCGGTAGTGCAGTTCCAGTTCCGGCAGGCGCTGCGGGGCGGAAGCGATGGACAAGGGTATGAGGGTGCCCTGGTGGACAACCTGCAGGTACTGGCCGGCGGAAAACGTGTATCCCGGCGGCATCCGCAGGCGCACAATCTGCGTGGGCGTGTCTGTTATCTCAGGTGCCTGTATCTCAAGCGCTTTTGTCTCAAGCACTTTTATCTCAACCACTTGGGCTGTGACACAGTCAGGCATAAGCGGGTTGTGCCGCGGCGCGGCCGCTGCGCTTATTTACCTTTTCATGGAGTTGAAAAACTCCTCGTTGGTTTTGGTTTCCTTGAGTTTGTCCAGTATAAACTCAATGGCGGCGACGTCGTCCATGTCGTGCAGCAGTTTGCGCAGGATCCAGACCCGCTGCAGTTCTTCTTCCGCCATCAGCAACTCTTCGCGGCGGGTGGCGGAACGGCGGATGTTGATGGCCGGGTATACGCGCTTTTCGGCAATCTTTCTTTCCAGGTGCAGTTCCTGGTTGCCGGTGCCTTTAAATTCTTCGTAGATAACCTCGTCCATTTTAGAGCCGGTATCAATCAGGGCGGTGGCGACAATGGTCAGGCTGCCGCCCTCTTCGATGTTGCGGGCCGCGCCGAAGAAGCGTTTCGGCCGCTCCAGCGCGTGAGCGTCCACACCGCCCGTGAGAACTTTTCCTGACGAAGGTACTATGGTGTTGTAAGCGCGCGCCAGGCGGGTAATTGAATCCAGCAGGATAACCACATCCTTCTGGTGCTCCACCAGGCGCTTGGCTTTTTCAATAACCATTTCCGCTACCTGCACGTGCCGTGACGGGGGCTCGTCAAAGGTTGAAGCGACCACCTCGCCGCGTACCGAGCGCTGCATCTCGGTGACCTCTTCAGGCCGCTCGTCGATCAGCAGAACAATCAATACCGTTTCCGGATTGTTGGCGGTGATGGATTGGGCGATGTTCTGCAGTACCAGAGTTTTACCTGCTTTGGGCGGCGACACGATCAAAGCCCGCTGGCCTTTGCCGATCGGTGCCACCAGATCGATGATGCGCGCGGTCAGGTCTTCGGTGCTGCCGTTGCCGCGCTCCAGCATCAGACGCTCATCCGGGAACAGCGGCGTCAGGTTTTCAAACAGGATTTTGTGTTTTTTGGTGTTTGGCTCGCTGAAGTTGATTTCATCAACCTTCAACAGGGCAAAGTAGCGCTCCCCGTCTTTGGGCGGGCGCACTTTTCCGGCAATGCTGTCGCCGGTGCGCAGGTTAAAGCGCCGAACCTGACTGGGTGATACATAAATGTCGTCGGGGCCCGCCAGGTATGATCCTTCCGGAGAGCGCAGGAAGCCGAACCCGTCCTGGAGAATTTCCAGGGTGCCCTCACCGTAAATGTCTTCGCCATTCTTGGACTGTTTGCGCACAATCGCGGCAATTACTTCTTGTTTGCGCGAGCGGCCGACGTTGTCCAAACCCATTTCCCTTGCCATCTCGACAAGTTCGCCAACGGGCTTTCGTTTTAGTTCTGATAGGTTCATTGCCATGTGTCTGTCTTCACTTAGTTCGTGAGGGAGTTTGGTTCTTACTGTGTCTGGATGCAGACACACGAGGTCAAAAACCGGTGACGTAAGAGGAATGGTTTGTTTGAGAGCTGTGCGAGCCGCCGTTTCCAGCCGCCTTTCTTATCCGGCACTTGTTAAAATTGTTATGACCAACCCGTTACAACCTGCCGCAGGCTTAGCTCTCTGTTAGCTTTCAGCAAGCTGTTAGCTTCGTTTCCCCGTCTCGTTACATCGCCAGGCCCGGCCTGGAAAGCTCTGAAAAATCGGGAGGGTTAGCAGTTGTGTGGCGAACGCACAGTCGTTACTGCAGTTAAGTTTAGTGGTTTGAAAGCCAGGGTCAAGGCTTTAAGGGTGCGATATAAGCCAATTTATCAGCTTTGGGCGGGCTTAAACCGGCCCTGATGCTGAAACTGCGACCGGGTTCGCGGGTTACGGCGCGGCTGCAACGCCTGGGCGAGTGGCGGAAAACACCCGCCGGCCGGCGCCGCGCAGTATGTACAGGCACAAAAATACCGGCTGGAATTCAGCCGGCATATCGGAGTATGGCTGGGCGGCGTAGCCTGCGCTAAAGAGCTACCCGTTGCGCAGTCTGCCTGTTGTACAGGCTGCCCGGGTGGATCAGATATTACTGTCCAGGAACGCCTGTAACTGGGATTTCGACAGAGCCCCCACTTTGGTGGCTTCCACTTCACCGTCCTTGAACAGCATCAGCGTGGGGATGCCGCGGATACCGTACTTGGGCGGCGTGCCCTGATTGGCGTCGATATCAATTTTGCAGACCTTCAGCCGGTCGGCATATTCTGAGGCTATTTCCGTCAAAATGGGTGCAATCATTTTGCAGGGGCCGCACCATTCGGCCCAATAGTCCACCAATACCGGTTTGTCAGCCTGTAATACGTCTGATTCAAAGTCGTCATCGGTGGTATGAACGATATTTTCGCTCATGCAAGTGTCTCCAGAATTTATGCGCGGGCATTTTATCACCAAGGTATAGGCAAGCATAGAAACTATCTCACGCCCGGCCAGGAATAGTTTAGGCTAAGCTTGGTCAGAAGCGTTCTAAGTGTATGAAAAACAACACCTTGCACACACCTGAGCCGGTGCCGCTGTGGGCTGCGATGGACTTGGGATCAAACAGCTTTCACCTGTTGATTGCCCGCCGCATGGGTTGCAGTTTTCAGGTTGTGGAAAGGCTGAAGGAGAAAGTGCAACTGCTGGGTGGCTTCAGTGAAGGTGCCATTCATCCTCATGCCGCTCAGCGCGGGCTTGCCTGTCTGCGCCGGTTTGCCCAGCGGCTGGCGCCTATTCCCCGGCAAAACATCCGCGTAATGGGTACGTTTGCGTTGCGCCAGGCTCGCAATGCCGGGGATTTCACCGATGCCGCCGCGGCAATCCTCGGCTTGCCGGTGCAGGTGATTTCCGGGCAGCAGGAAGGACGTTTGATCTACCGTGCGGTGGAACATCATATCTCCAGTGCGGGTTCTGCGTGCGGGGTGATCGATATCGGCGGCGGCAGTACCGAACTGGCTTTTGGCAATGGCGGGCAGGCGCAGCAGGTAGTATCGGCCAACGTCGGCTGCGTAGCTTTCAAAGACCGGTACTTCACCCCGGGCAGCCGTCAATCCAGCGCCTACGAAGCTGCCAGGACTGAAGCCCTGCAGGTTGTCTCCGCCGCCTTGGCCCGGGACCAGGGTGCATCGCCGGTCACGTGGTACGGCACCAGCGGAACCATTCAGTCAATAGCAGCGGTGCTCAGCGCCAACGGTTGGAGCAGAGACCAGATCACGCGCCGGGCGCTTGCTCAACTGGAGTCGTCTATCGTCGACGACCGCTGGGTTCTGCAGGCGGGTTTACCGGGTCTGGCGGCGGACCGGGCCGACATTTTTGCCGGCGGGGTGGCGATATTAAGCGCCTGTTTCACTGTGGCGGGCATCGATAAGTTGCAGGATGTTGATGTATCTTTGCTGCAAGGCATGATTTGCGACACGCTGTTGGAAAACACTCAGACAGACCTTCGTGATGACAGCGTGATGCAACTGGCGCGGCGCTTTGGCGTGGACGAAGCCCAGGCGGAGCGGGTTGCCGGCACCGCCATGAGCCTGTTCGCGGGCGCCGGCGAGTGGTGGGATGAGCGTGACGACTACCGGCAGCTGCTGCGGTGGGCGGCGCGCTTACACGAAGTGGGCGCTCACATCAGCCCCAGGCACTACCACCGCCACGGCGCTTATATCATTAAACACACACAACTCCCTGGCTTTTCGGATCTGCACAAAAGCATGCTGGCGCTGCTGATCCGCGGCCACCGGCGCAGTCTGCCGGGGCTGGCTTTCCAGATTTTTGATGCACAAACCGCGGCCGTCCTGTTGCGGCTGGTTGCACTCCTGCGCCTGGCGGTGATTCTGCAACGCAGCCATAACGATGCGGATTCACCTCAGGTCAGCCTGCAGGTTAAAGGTAATGAAATACAGCTCAATTGCGGCCCCGGATGGCTGCAGGCCCATCCACTGTCCGCCAGGGAACTTGAGGTGGAACAGGAACAACTCAGGACGGCTGGCATTCTTTTGAGTGTTGAAAGCAACTAATCAGTTGCAAATGGAATCAAGCATCTTCTGCTCTGGTTAGCTTTTGGGTTTTTCAGGTCTGGCCGGTCTGCGCATTGGGGCCAGGTTTCTCGCCGCCCGGGGCCGGCCCTCCTGCCTGCCCTCCCTCCGCTTGTGAGCCTCGCTGCGCGAGTCTCCCCACTCCGTTCGGCGGCCCCTCAAAAAGCGGCGAGAAACCTGGTCCC
>JANQOA010000076.1 GCA_028279305.1 Pseudomonadales bacterium | reverse complement strand
GGTATGGTGCTGGCGGTGTGCGCCCTGCTGGTGGCCGAGCCGGATCTGGGGTCAGCAGTGGTGCTGGTCAGCGCTGCCGCCGCGCTCCTCTACCTGGCGGGCGCCAAACTGCGGTATTTCCTGCTTATATTGTTACTCGGCGGGCTGGCGCTGGCGCTGCTGATCGAAATTGCACCCTACCGCATGCAGCGCCTGGTGGCCTTTCTTGATCCATGGTCGGTGGCGTTCGGCAGCGGTTATCAGCTCACCCAGGCGCTGATTGCCTTCGGCCGCGGCGAATTGTTCGGCCTGGGCCTGGGTGAGGGTGTGCAGAAACTCTACTATCTGCCGGAAGCCCACAACGATTTTATATTTGCCGTAGTGGCTGAAGAACTGGGCGCGGTAGGCGCGGTACTGCTGGCGCTGCTGCTGGCATTCCTGGTCCTGCAGATGTTTCGCGTGGCCCGGCACAATGTTCAGCGGGGTGCCTACTTTGCCGGGTTTGTCACCTATTTCACCGGGCTGCTGCTGGGTTTTCAGTTTCTGGTTAACCTGGGTGTGAATACCGGCATGCTGCCGACCAAGGGGTTGACGCTGCCTTTTGTCAGTTACGGCGGCAACAGTCTCATGGTCAGCTGTGCGCTGCTGGGGCTGGTGGTGCGCTGCGGTCTGGACCGCAATGCGGACGCTGCCGCCGGCAGCGGGAGGCGCCGGTGAGCGGGCAGGCGGCGCAGGCGTTCAGCGGCCAGGTGCCGGAGATGGGGCGTATCCGTGCCATCCACTTTGTCGGCATCGGCGGCGCCGGCATGTGCGGCATAGCGGAAGTGTTGTTGAACCAGGGCTACCGGATCACCGGTTCTGACGCCCGCGCTTCGGAGAACACCCGGCGGCTGGCGGACAAAGGCGCCCAGGTTCACATCGGTCACGATGCGCGCTGGGTGGAACAGGCGGATGTGGTGGTGATCTCCAGCGCCATCGACAGTAACAACCCGGAGTTGGTGGCGGCCCGCGGCAGACATCTGCCGGTGGTCCCCAGGGCGGAGATGCTGGGCGAGTTGATGCGTTACCGGCACGGCATAGCGGTTGCCGGAACCCACGGCAAAACCACCACCACCAGCCTGATTACGGAGATCTTCCGCTGCGCCGGCCTGTCCCCGACTTTTGTTATCGGCGGCTTGTTGAACAGCGCCGGCACCAACGCGGAACTTGGCGCAGGCCGCTATCTGATTGCTGAGGCTGACGAATCCGACGCCTCCTTTCTGCATCTGCAGCCCATGTCTGCGGTGATCACGAATATTGATCACGACCATATGAGCACTTACGGCAATGACTTTGAACGCCTCAAGCGCACCTTTGTGGAATTTGCCCACCGTCTGCCGTTCTACGGGGCGGTGGCGCTGTGTGTAGACGACCCCAACGTGCGGGACATCATGGATCATCTGTCGCGGCCGCTGCTGACCTACGGCATCAGCCCTGACGCACAATTCCGCGCTCTGGATGTCAGACACCAGGGCACCCGCTGGCAGTTCAAGGTCGAGCGCGGAGAGTTGGGCCCGGCTCTGGACATCAGCCTTGCGGTACCCGGCCAGCACAACGTCTTAAATGCGTTGGCGGCGGTGGCTGTGGCCACTGAAGAAGGTATTGACGATCAGGCGATTGTGCAGGGGCTGGGCGGCTTTGCCGGTGTGGACCGGCGTTTTCAGGTCACCGCCGGGGTACCCCTGGCTGAGACCCGGCTGACCCTGGTGGACGATTACGGCCACCATCCCACGGAAGTGGCCGCGGTCATCTCTACCGCCAGGGAGCTGTGGCCGCAACAGCAGCTGGCCATGGTTTATCAGCCGCACCGCTACAGCCGCACAAAAGAACTGTTTGAAGATTTTGTGCGGGTGCTGTCGGATGTCGACCGGCTGCTGCTGCTGGACGTTTATGCGGCGGGCGAAGAAGTGGTGAGCGGGGCTGACGGCAAAGCATTGTGCAGCGCCATCCGCCAGCGGGGTGCGGTCAGCCCGCTGTTTGCCCGGGATCCCCAGGAAGCCATGCAGTTGCTGGATACGTTTGCCGCCGGCGCGGATGTGCTGCTGGTGCAGGGTGCCGGGAATGTCAGCACCATCTCCAACCAGCTGCGCGACCGCGCCCGGGGAGGTGCGGATGTTTAACCGCATCATGTTGCTGTTGTTACCCGTAGTTCTGGCCGCGGCTGGTTATGGCGCCTGGCGGCTGTTGGATTCACCGTTGCAGCGGTTTGTCGTCCGTGGAGATCTCTCCGCCATGGAACAGTCCAGCGTGCACACCCGGCTGGCGGCCCTTCACTCCAGGGGCATCCTTTCCACCGACCTTGCTGACGTGGCGGATGCGCTGCGCGCGCTACCCTGGGCGCGCGCCATCTCGGTGCGGCGCCAGTGGCCGGATGCCATGGTTATTACCCTGCAGCGCGCGCAACCCATCGCCCGCTGGGGAGAAGCCCGCTATCTGTCCGCGGCCGGGGAGCTGATGACCCTGCCTGATGAGTATCTGGGCCTGCCGCGCTTCGATGTCGCGGTGGAAAACCCGCTGAAGACGCTGGGGGTATACCGCCTGCTGGATCAGATTCTGGTGCGCGCGGGGCTGCGTATCAGCCGTCTGGCGCAGAATCAGCAGGGTGAGTGGCAGGTGGACGTTAAGGCCTATGACGGCACCGCCACCGGCACGGTTACCGTGCTGCTGGGTGGAGAACGGCTGAATGAACGGGCGCACCGCTTCCTGCTGCTGCAGCGTCAGGTACTGGCTGCCACGGACGAATCCGTGGCCTACGTAGATGCCCGGTACGCCAGCGGTCTTGCCGTACGTTATCAACCCCGGCCGGGCGGCGCGGGTGATGCCGGGCTGGCGGCGAATCTCTCAAACACCGGAGGAGCAAGCGATGGCCGCTGAGTCGCAGGCACATAAAATTGTCGGCTTGGATATCGGCACCAATAAGGTTGCCGCCATAGTGGCGGAAGTCAGCAGCGAAGGTGAGCTGGAGATTATCGGCATTGGCACCCACCATTCCCGCGGTCTCAAAAAGGGTGTGGTGGTTAACATAGAGTCCACCGTGCAGTCTATTCAGCGCGCCGTTGAAGAAGCTGAACTGATGGCCGGTTGCACCATCGACAGCGTGTACGCGGGCATTGCCGGCAGCCACATACGCTCGCTGAATTCCCACGGCATTGTTGCCATCCGCGACCGCGAGGTTTACAGCCAGGATGTGGAGCGGGTGATAGACGCCGCCCAGGCCATGGCGATTCCCGCCGACCAGAAGGTGCTGCATGTGCTGCCCCAGGAATATGTCATCGACGCCCAGGAGGGGGTCAAGGAACCGCTGGGCATGTCCGGGGTGCGCCTGGAAGCCAAGGTGCACATGGTGACCTGTGCTGTAAACGCGGCGCAGAACATAGAAAAGTGTATAGAGCGTTGCGGCCTGGTGGTCAACGATGTGATTCTTGAGCAGCTCGCTTCCAGCTATTCGATTCTCTCCGAGGACGAGCGGGATCTTGGTGTGTGTCTGGTGGATATCGGCGGCGGCACCACGGACATTGCAGTGTTTACCGGCGGCGCCATAAGGCACACGGCGGTGATTCCCATCGCCGGTGATCAGGTTACCAACGATATTGCCATGGCGCTGCGCACGCCGACGCAGAATGCTGAAGATCTGAAGATCAAATATGCCTGTGCGCTGACCCAGCTCGCCAAGGCGGACGAAATTATCAAAGTGCCAGGGGTGGGTGACAAGCCGGCCAGAGAGCTGTCGCGCCAATCCCTGGCGGAAGTGGTTGAACCCCGTTACGACGAATTGTTTACGCTGATTCAGGCTGAACTGCGCCGCAGCGGGTTCGAAGATTTGTTGGCCGCCGGCATTGTCCTGACCGGCGGCGCGGCAAAAATGGAAGGTGTGATCGACCTGGCGGAAGAAATCTTCCACATGCCGGTCAGCCTGGGGGTGCCGCACAATGTGGCTGGATTGAAGGACATCGTCAGGAACCCGATATATGCAACCGGCGTGGGCCTGTTGCAATACGGATTGGAACGAGAAAAAGAAATGCCCCGCAAGCGCAGCAATACTCAAGGCGGCGTGTTCAGCAGGGTCAAAAAATGGTGGATTGAGAACTTTTAGGATGAAGAGCTGGAGAAAGCGATGTTTGAACTCGTAGATAGTGCGCCGCAAAGCGCGGTGATCAAGGTCATCGGTGTCGGCGGCGGCGGCGGCAACGCCGTGCAGCACATGGTGGCCAAGAATGTGGACGGCGTGGATTTTATTACCGCCAACACGGATGCCCAGGCGCTGAAAAGTCTGGACACCCAGACTTCGCTGCAGATCGGCAGCAGCATAACCAAGGGGTTGGGCGCGGGCGCCAATCCGGAGGTGGGCCGTGCCGCGGCGATGGAAGACCGTGACCGGATCGCGGAAGTATTGTCGGGCGCGGATATGGTTTTTATCACCGCCGGCATGGGCGGCGGCACCGGTACAGGGGCTGCGCCCATCGTCGCGGAAGTGGCCAAAGAGATGGGTATTCTCACCGTTGCGGTGGTAACCAAACCGTTTAACTTCGAAAAACGCACAGAAGTTGCGGAGCAGGGTATTGTCGAACTGTCTCAGCATGTGGACTCGCTGATTACCATTCCCAATGAAAAATTGTTGGCGGTACTGGGTGAGCGCACCAGCATGCTGGACGCGTTTGCCGCGGCCAACGATGTATTGTTGGGGGCCGTGCAGGGCATTGCTGACCTGATCATCCGTCCGGGCATGATCAACGTGGACTTTGCAGACGTGCGCACGGTAATGTCGGAAATGGGTATGGCGATGATGGGCACGGGCCGGGCGTCCGGAGAAAACCGGGCCCGGGATGCCGCTGAAGCAGCCATTCGCTCGCCGCTGCTGGAAGATGTTGACCTGCACGGCGCCCGCGGCATTCTGGTGAATGTCACCGCCGGTCCCGAACTCAATATTGGTGAATTCACCGACGTGGGCAACATTGTTGAGGAGTTTGCTTCGTCCGCCGCCACCGTTGTAGTGGGCACGGTGATCGACCCGGACATGGGTGAAGAGCTTAAGGTTACCGTCGTGGCCACCGGCCTGGGGGAAATGGAGATGCCCAACGTGGTGGTCGACAACACCTTAAGCCAGCAGGCTTTTGACGGCCAGGTGGACTACAACAAATTGGACCGTCCGGCGTTTGCGCGGCAAAGCGCTGCCAGCGGGCGCGACAACCTGGCGGAAGATCCGGAACCCCAGGACCTCGACTATCTGGACATCCCCGCGTTTTTGCGCCGTCAGGCGGACTAACACGCGAGCCCACAGAACAGCACAGGGAAGCGCGTCTCCAGCTGCGCGCGCACACCAACAGGTGTGCGCGCTGCGCCGCGTCATAACGTTCAGGCGATGTACAGCTAACAAAGCGGATTATGGCTGTGCAGTTTGCACATGATACAAAATGAAACAAAAAGTGAGGCCTGGTACATAGAGCCGGAACCTCTGGATTGTTAGTATGCGCGGCTTATGTCCATGACAGATTCATTACAGCAACGGACCCTGAACAACAGCATTCGTGCCACCGGTGTAGGACTTCACACGGGCGAAAAGGTCTACGTCACGCTGAAACCGGCTCCGGCCGACAGCGGCATTGTATTTATCCGTACGGACACTGAAGAACAGGTGGTATTGCCGGCTATTGCCACCGGTGTCGGCGCCACCACCATGGCCACGTCGCTGTCCGACGGCCAGCACGAAATCTCCACCGTTGAACATCTGATGTCCGCTTTTGCCGGCCTGGGCGTGGATAACGCTTACGTAGAGGTAAGCGCGCCGGAATTGCCCATCATGGACGGCAGCGCCGCACCCTTTGTGTTTCTGCTGCAATCAGCCGGCGTCTGTGAGCAACAAGCTGCCAAAAAATTTGTGCGGATTCTCAAAACCGTGCGGCACCAGGAGGGTGACGCTTACGCCGAACTGGCGCCTTTTGACGGTTTTCGCCTGAATTACACCCTGGAATACGACCATCCCGTGTTCAAAAAGCATGAGCGTTCGGTGAGCCTGGATTTTTCCAGCACTGCTTATGTGAAGGAGGTAAGCCGCGCCAGAACTTTTGGCTTCCTGGCGGACTACGAGAAGCTGCGTGAAATGAATCTGGCCAAAGGCGGCAGCCTGGATAACGCGGTGGTAGTGGATGACTTCCGCATTCTCAACGAAGAAGGCCTGCGGCTGGAAGATGAGTTCGTTAAACACAAGATTCTTGACGCAATCGGCGATTTATATCTGTTGGGCCATAGCGTAATTGGGCAATTTACTGGTCACAAGTCCGGCCACGGCCTGAATAACGCCCTGCTGCGCCGTTTATTGGCGGATGAATCCGCTTACGAGGTCATTACCTTTAAAGACATGTCTGACGCGCCGGTGGCTTATGCTAAGCCCCTGGTTGCAAGCGCCTGATTGTAAGCTTGTTGTAGCCGGCAGACTGAAACCTGCAACTGTTCTCAATTGCAGAAGCAACCTGGGTTAGAATGGAATTCCCGCGTGGATCGTGGGTTGCCTGTCTGGAGCACAGGCGAGCGTCGTTGACTGCATCAGCGGCTGGATACACGGATTTTGGCCTCGCGCACGCCGCGGAAACTCTGCAGCGTACACAACTGAGGCATTAAATCGGCCAGCAGAAAGCGCAGCCGGGTTGCAACCGCGGCGCTGCTGCAAAGGATAAAAACGTAGGGCCCTTTGACGTTGGCGATCTGAACCGCGTGCCGCAGTTCGGGCTCCAGCAAGGCGTGGAACTCAGCCGTCCATTGTTTCTGATTGGACGAAGTGTGCAGCAAACGCTGCAACGGTGAGAACCTGCGGTGGTCTTCGTCAAGAAGATCCACTATCTTATGGGTCCTGCGGTGAAGGCTTGAAGTTCGGTGAGTCATGGCTACCGTTAGCCTAGGGTCAGCCGTTAAATCTGGCAATAGCCAGACAAAGCGACAAAGGCAAAGCGCTTAAAGAGTTTTCAGAAAAGAAGTTTTAGAAGCGAAAGTTAAAACCAAAGTTAAAAAAGCACAGCCACTATATATATGAAGATAATTCTGGTCAGGGAAAAAGGTGCCAGCCTGTCGTTACACATCACTCGCGGTCTGCTGGCCGGGGTGGTGATGCTGACATTTGTGGGTGTACTTGGCCTGGGTTGGTATGTGCAGCGCGCCGGCAGCAATGAAGTGCACGCGCAGGTTATTGCCCAGTGGCGGGCTAAACTGGCGGCACAGGAAGCGCTGGTGGAATCCCTGTCGAAGAAAAACCAGGCTCAGAGCGCAGCGGTAGGCAGGCAACTGGCGCAGATGCAGGCGCGGTTGTTGCGTATGGAAGCGCTGGGCGCACACATGAGTACCGCCGCCAAGCTGCAGAACGATGAATTTGATTTTGACCGCAAGCCCGCGCAAGGGGGTCCGGTGGACGGGCAGCAGGCGACCCTGGGCTGGGGCGAATTGAGCACTGAATTAGCCGAACTTTCCACCCAGCTGCGGCGCCGTGAAACGGAACTGAATATCCTTGATGATGTGTTGGTAGATAAAGACATCCAACAAGCTTCCCAGGTCAAAGGCCGGCCGGTTAACTGGGGGTGGATGTCGTCCCCGTTCGGTCAGCGCGTGGATCCGATGACCGGTAAAGTTGCGTGGCACTCAGGGGTCGACTTTGCCGGCCGTGATGGTTCGGATGTCATTGCGGTAGCCAGCGGCGTGGTGACCTACGCCGGTGAACGGTCCGGCTATGGCCAGCTGATTGAGATCTCGCACCGCGACGGCCTGGTGACCCGTTATGCGCATCACAAGTCCGTGCTGGTAAAGGTGGGTGACGTGGTTAAAAAGGGTGAGGCCATTGCGCTCATGGGGAGCACCGGCCGCTCCACCGGGCCGCACGTACACTTTGAGGTGCTGAAACACGGCCGCAACGTAGATCCGGCCGCCTACGTAGGCAAGCGAGGCTGAACCCGCCTGAACCTTAACCCGGGGTGCATGTCTGAATCCCTGTCCGTACAATGCCGCCAACCGCAAGCCAACCGATATAGGTTCATTTGATGGCTAATTTTCTTACACGTCTGTTTGGGACTAAAAACTCCCGGGAGCTCAAGCGCATGGGCAAGATTGTTGCCCGTGTTAACGACCTCGAAGCAGAATTTGATGCTGATACCGATCTGGTGGCCCATACCCGGGAGTTGCAGCAACAAGTGGCGGACGGCACGTCTCTGGATCAGATCTTGCCCCGGGCATTTGCCGCGGTGCGGGAAGCCGCCAAGCGCGCTAAAGACATGCGGCCTTTTGATGTACAGATTATCGGCGGCATCACCTTGCATGAAGGCCGCATTGCGGAGATGCGCACCGGCGAGGGTAAAACGCTGATGGCCACTTTGCCGGCTTATCTGAATGCGCTCAGCGGTAACGGTGTGCACGTGGTCACGGTGAACGATTACCTGGCGCGCCGGGACGCCACCTGGATGGGGCCCATTTACGAAGCGCTGGGCATGACTGTAGGGGTGGTGCAGTCGAACCAGGACCCGATCGAAAAGCGGTCGGCTTACGCGGCGGACATCACTTACGGCACCAACAACGAATTCGGCTTTGATTACCTGCGCGACAACATGGCGTTCACTCTGGAAGACCGTTTCCAGCGGGGACTGAACTTTGCCATTGTGGATGAAGTGGATTCCATTCTCATCGACGAGGCACGCACGCCGCTGATTATTTCCGGTACCGCGGAAGAGAGCACCCAGCTTTACGCCACCATGAACAAGCTGGCGCCTAAGCTCAAGCAACAGGAGTTCCGCGAACAGGCGCGGGTATTCGGCGAAGATGAGCCCGAACCCACGGGTGATTTCATGGTGGACGAGAAGAACCGCCAGGTGGAACTGACCGAGCTGGGCCACCAGAAAGTTGAAGATGAGCTGATCAAGCTGGGCTTATTGGATGACGGGGACAGTCTGTATTCCTCTACCAACCTGAATATGCTGCACCACATTCACGCGGCGCTGAAAGCCCACTTCCTGTTTAAGCGGGATGTGGACTATATGGTGGCCAACAACGAAGTTGTGATCGTTGACGAACATACCGGCCGCGCCATGCCCGGCCGGCGCTGGTCCGAAGGCATTCACCAGGCGGTGGAAGCCAAAGAAGGTGTGCCTATTCAGAACGAGAGTCAGACGCTGGCTTCCACAACCTTCCAGAATTACTTCCGCATGTACAGCAAGCTGTCCGGCATGACCGGTACCGCGGACACTGAAGCGTTTGAGTTCCGGCAGATTTACGGTCTGGATGTGGTGGTGATTCCCACCCACAAGCCGATGATCCGGGATGACGCCAACGATTTGATTTACCTGACCATGATGGACAAATTTGACGCCATTGTGGAAGACGTCACCCAGCGTATCGACAAAGGCCAACCGGTGCTGGTGGGTACCGCGTCCATCGAGTCGTCAGAGATCATCTCCAAGGAGTTGAACAGGCGCAAGATTGAACACAGTGTGCTGAACGCTAAACAGCATGAGCGGGAGGCAGACATCATTGCGGATGCCGGCCGGCCCGGAGTGGTCACCATTGCCACGAACATGGCCGGCCGCGGCACGGATATTGTGCTTGGCGGCAATCTGGAAGCTGAGCTGGCGCGCGCCGGCGACGTCAGCGAGGCGGACAGGAAAACCCTGGAAGCAAACTGGCAGCAGCGCCATCAGCAGGTGCTGGACGCAGGCGGCCTGCACATTGTCGGCACCGAGCGCCACGAATCGCGGCGCATCGACAATCAGTTGCGCGGCCGTTCCGGCCGCCAGGGCGACCCGGGATCAAGCCGCTTTTACCTGTCCATGGAAGACAACCTGATGCGCATCTTTGCCACCGACCGGGTGCGCAATATGATGAAATCGTTGGGCATGGAGAAGGGCGAGGCCATTGAGCACCGGATTGTTAACCGCTCCATCGAAAACGCGCAGCGTAAAGTTGAAGGCCACAACTTCGACATCCGCAAGAATCTGCTGGAATACGACGACGTATCCAACGACCAGCGTCAGGTGATTTACCAGCAGCGCCGCGACCTGATGGCGTCGGACGACATCTCCGAAACCATTGAAGGTTTGCGTGAAGAGATGGTTTACGACCTGGTTGCCCAGTATATACCGCCCCAGAGCCTGGAAGAGCAATGGGACGCGGAGGGGCTGCAGCAGGCGTTGTTAACGGAATTTGCCTCCGACCAGCCGGTGCCCCAGTGGCTCGCTCAGGACGACAGCCTGGATGAAGATAAGCTGCGGGAGCGGGTGCTGGCGCAGATCGAAGAAGAATACAAAGCCAAGGAGTCGCACTGGGCATCCGTAGGTATCGACATGCGGGTGGTGGAGAAGCAGGTGATGCTGCAGATTCTCGACCAGCGCTGGAAAGAGCACCTGGCCACCATGGACCATTTACGCCAGGGCATACACCTGCGGGCATACGCGCAGAAACAGCCCAAACAGGAATACAAACGGGAATCCTTTGAGCTGTTCCAGGAGCTTTTGTACAACATCAAGCTGGACGTAGTACGCATGCTGTCGCGCATCCAGATCGAAAACCCCAGCGAAGTGGAAGAGCGGGAGCGCCGCCGCCGGGCTGCTGAGGCCGAGCGCATGAACTTTCAGCATGCTGAGTCAACCGCCCTGGGCAACCCCGAAGAGGGCGCAGCCCAGGCTGCGGAAGCGCCGGAAAAAGTTGAAACCATCGTGCGCGAAGAGCGCAAAGTGGGGCGCAACGAACCCTGCCCCTGCGGCTCCGGAAAAAAATACAAGCAGTGCCACGGCAAAGTCGCCTGACCGTCCCGGTTCATGGCGGTTAACCTGCAACCCCCGACAAACCTGCTGCCCGTTCCGGGGGCACGCGTAGGCAGCGCCTGCGCGGAAATAAAACAGGATCAGCGTAACGACCTGGCGCTGTTTGAATTCTGCCCCGGTACCCGGGTGGCGGGAGTCTATACCCAGTCTCATTTTGCCGCCGCGCCGGTACAGATGGCCCGCGAGCGGGAAGCCCAGTGCCGCAGTTGGGTGGTAAACAGCGGCAATGCCAATGCTGCCACCGGCGCGCCGGGTTTAAGTGATGCCGGTGCGGTGTGTGCAACCGCCGCCAGGCTGCTGCAATTGCCGGACACCGAGGTGCAGCCTTTTTCCACCGGAGTCATCGGTGAGCGCCTGCCGGTTGAACGCATGCAGAACGCCTTGAGCCGGTGTTATGAAAACCTCAGCTCAGACGGCTGGCTGGAGGCAGCGCAAGCCATTATGACCACGGATACCGTGCCCAAGGGCAAATCGGTGCAGATTGAGCTGGATGGGGCGCCGGTCACCATCACCGGCATTGCCAAAGG
Source organism: Pseudomonadales bacterium (assembly GCA_028279305.1). Taxonomy (GTDB): domain Bacteria; phylum Pseudomonadota; class Gammaproteobacteria; order Pseudomonadales; family Azotimanducaceae; genus UBA4421. Next base: position 772 of record JANQOA010000076.1, on the reverse strand, counting down.
TTCCGGCATGATCAAGCCGGACATGGCAACCATGCTGGCGTATATGGCCTGTGATGCGGCCGTGTCCGCTACCGCGGTGAAGCAGCTGGTGCGCGATGCCGTGGCGCATACGTTCAACCGGGTCACGGTGGATGGGGATACCTCCACCAACGACTGTTTTATGCTGGCGTGCACGGCGCAAGCCGCCCATGAGGAAATAGACGGCCCCCGGCACCGCCACTATGCAGCCCTGCTTGAGGGCGTCACGGAAGTGGCGCGATGGCTGGCACAATGCCTGGCGCGGGACGGTGAAGGCGCAACTAAATTTATCACCGTGCGGGTACGGGGCGGACGTGCGGCTGAGGATTGCCTGGCGGTGGCTTATACCATTGCTGAATCACCCCTGGTTAAAACCGCTATGTTCGCCGGTGACGCCAACTGGGGCCGCTTCTGCATGGCCATCGGGCGCGCGCCCACACCACACGTTGAGGCGTCGCGGGTGGCCTTGTGGCTGGATGAGGTACAGGTTGCCGCGGGTGGACTCATGTGCGACAGCTATACCGACGCCCAGGGTGCTGCGGTGCTGGCCCAGGATGAGTTTACCGTTACCGTGGATCTGGGCCTGGGGGATGCGGAGGAAACCGTGTGGACTACGGATCTGTCTTACGAATACGTGCGGATTAACGCCGAGTATCGGACCTAGCGCATCAATTTTGAATCCCATTCTGTTATTTGATTCAGCGGAACTGGAAGATTACGGACTAGCGCCGGGATTCAACTGCGGCAGGCCCCT
>JANQOA010000072.1 GCA_028279305.1 Pseudomonadales bacterium | reverse complement strand
CCATTGCAACGTCGCTGATTCTGTCTTTCAGTCTGGCCCGTACGTTAAGCAACCTTGCGCCCATCTTTACCTCCGCCAACCGGTATTGGGTTCACAGCTGCTCACCGGACCGGTGACCTTGCTGATTGCCGCATCCCTGCTGGTGCCGGTTGCACCCGTGTCGGACTACCGGATCTATTTTGAATCGATAAGGGCACCCGCGTACGCGGTCCTGATTGTCATGCAACTGCAGCAAATTCCGCTGTTGTACCTGCTGTTTGACGTGCCGGTTTTTCATACGCTGCACCTGGGCAGCCTGATTATTGTTGCCGGGTTCGTGATCGGCCTGGCAGCCAGGAAGAGTTCGGTTGATATGGTGTTGGTATCTGTGTTTATCCTCGCGGTGCTCGCCGGTCTGTTGGTGACCAATGACCACCAGTTGACCCGTGAGGTTCTGGAATCCGCCCGGCTGCGGGACTAACGCCTGATTTGAGGTACTCATCTGCTGACATTTTATCTGTGTGTCAGCGGGTTGACATACAGCAGATAAGAAAATTCGATTAAATCTCCTCTAACTAGACTAGTTTGAGGAGACGGGAATGAAGAAACACTTAGTTGCGCTGGTTATTCTGGTTTGCAGCTATGCGCCGGTTGCACATGCTGAATTCTGTGTGAGTGCGGGCGTGGTTGCCGTGTGCTACGGGCAGGATTACGACAACTACCGATTGCCGCGATTCGATGTGGGGTTTGTGTTGGCGCAATACCAGGCCGCGCTTGCTTACATCGACTACATTAAATCGACCATAACGGTGACGCCTGAGAACGTGAACAACACGGAAACCGGCTTTATGGAGCTGGATGATTTGATGCAGGCCGGTGCAAATGTGGCTGAACCTGCAGCGACCCTGGGTCTTGGTTATTTCTATGGGCCGATTAATGAGGTTCGCACCAGCAACACGTTCAGGATCGAATGGAACCCTGGCTACTATGTACAGCAGATCCCATACCTGCTGGACAGCAACGGCAATCAGATAGCGGCCAACTCCGACGGCACCTACACATTGCCGAACGGCACCCACTCGTTGACCGCGCGGCAGGGTTTTTTCAACTATGCAACCTTCCAGTTCGATTGGTACGAAACGCCGGTAAACATCACGATTAACCCCGCGGCACTGCTCTATTGGGTGATCGATACACAGCAGATTGAACCCATTGTTGCTCCGGATCAGAATGGCGATTGCCCGCCCAACGATATTCTGATTTCCAACGTTAACGGCGCACACACCGTATGTGCGTCAGCCACCGTATACACGTCAGAGCCCGATGTTGGCTTTAATTTTATCCTGGTCGGATCATCAGCAGTGGCTGCTGACAAGCGCGGCATAATGGCAAACCGCATCCGCTTTCAGGCGCAGAAAGGTGCAACCATTGAAGGTGTCGCCCGCATTTCCCGCAACTCTCCTATTTCCACGGCAAAGTGTTTGAACGCTATTAACACAATGGAAAATATGCTGACTGCTTCCAACAAAGTTGCCAACTACACGAGTTGTCTGGCCACCATCCAGCAGGTTGTTATTAACTCGGGCGCATCAGGCCTGCATGCCGGGTTTCAGAAGAGTTACCCGAACCAGGGCTCACCGGTTTATCATTGCGACATAGAGGTCTTTGCAGGCGTAGCGTGTGTGTACTGACAACCTGCCGCGGGGTGAATTTCTGGCATCGGAAAACTCAACCCGCCGCAATTATTTGTGGTGGGTTGAGGAAACCGGGGATAGCCACTTGCTGATGATCAGTTATGTGGAAGCCGACGGTACGGTCATGGAATTTGGTGCCTCGATTGATATCTCCCTGAACGACGGCGAGCAGGTTAAAGCCATTGCCTTGTCGCGATGCCGGGAAGCTGACAAACCCGGCACGCACGCAGAGTAGGGCAAGCTTCAGACGAAGGATGTGGCAATAAGGATGTGGCAATAATGAAACCGCTGATCAAACCGGCAGCATCTTTGTTGCTGGCCCTGCAGTTGCTTGCCGCCTGCTCAGACATCAGCAGTCTGGCCAGTACCGGGCAGAGCGACTCAACCGCGTTGGCATCTTACCCGGACGCCGGCGGTGAAGACGCGTCTCTGCTGTCTGCCTTCTACGGGCTGGATGACGCTATTCCGTTCCTGGCCAGTTATCGGATCTGCGGTGAATTTGGCCATCAGGACGGCATGCCTGTGGTGTTCTCCAAAGAGCTTGACCTGACGACCATGCAGGCCGGCGATTTTCTCGTTACCCTGGCGGACGGCAGTCAGGTCAGCGTTGCGTGCGCCACACCCGCGCCGGCTGAAGATGCGGGTGAACTTCGCACCATGCTGCTGATTGGGGATTTTGGGTCGATAGAAAACCAGCCCGTAGCGGTGGAAATTACCGGTCATATTATCTCCATGGATGGCCGCTCCAATTTCAGGGGCACAAGTGTTGACGTCATCGAGCTGGAGCGCGGGCCGCGTCTGATTCACGCGGAAGCTGTAAGAGAAGATCAGTGGGAGCTGGGCAAACAGGCGACGGCTCTGCCGTTCGGCGGCGGTGATGGATGTCCGGCATCAACCCGCCAGGTCATTCGGGTGGTGTGGACAGGCGGGGTGACAAAACCCGGCGGTGATGAAGTGGATGATGTGGAACGGTTGGCCTACAGGGTGTTTGTCGCTGCAGAAGGCGGTGATTTAACAAGTGTTGTGCCGTTTGCAATCGGTGATCTTGGTGACGGTGACAACAACCACGAACTCTGTCTGGATGTGGATGCGCCCGGGATTCGTGTTGAATTTCCGGAAAACATGCTCACCGACCCCCGGGAAGATCTGAATCCGGCAACGTCCGTAGCGGTGTCTTATTGATGGTTCAAGTTGACGATTCAGGTTGCTGGTTCATGTGCCCGCAAAACTGGCGCCGTCCGCACTGCGCCTGTCTTTAATAAATCGGGTCGAGGGATAACAGCAATCGTTCGCCAACGCCCCGGGGCGACCGGTGCACAACCCCGCTAAAGCTATCGTTCCAGGCACCACCCTTAAGCAGCGACCAGTGTCCCGTGGTCAATTGCTGTATCTGCTTCTCAGCTCTAACCGGGGGTGCGCTTGTTTCGATATCCGCAAACACATCCCAGTCGACGTCACCGTGGGGAATCCATTCCGTGCCTTTGCCGCTGAGGGTGATCAACAAGCGGCAGGGAACTTGATCTACATGAAAGCGCGGGCACATGGGAACGCTTAATGTTTCGAGCCGTACGCCGACCCGCGCACAACCCAGAAGCTGACCCAGCATGTCGCTGGCCTGCGATATCTGATCGGGCAGCGGGGCATCTGCTGTTGCCGCAAGCGCCCGGCCCGGGGCCGCGGAATCATCCGCATGCTGCACCCATCGTAACTGGGGGATCTGGCGTGAACTGATTAGTCGCTTCGACAGGGTTGCACAAAGGTCTGCCTGGGGTCTGGATACGCTGACAAGTTCAACATCGTCGTCATAAATCGAGGCAAAGTCGCAGAGCTGGTCGCTGATCACCTGCCGCATTAAGCTTCAGCCTCTTCTACCTCGCGGACCCACTGGGGAAAAGGGTCCGGGTAGCGTTTCCACGCTTCCGGGCCGGCGGCAAGTTCCACTTCATTGAGGAGGCACGCATCCAACGCCCGGCGCGCATTCTCTTCGTCGAGTCCCTGTCCGATGAAGACAATTTCCTGACGCCGGTCACCGTATGGCGGTTCACACTTGCTTTCGATGGCGGCGCGGTGTTCAGCGTCGTCAGGCCAATGCTCCTTGGGCATGGCTGACCAGAACAGGCCGGCAAAACCGTGATTCATGATGCCGCCCGCCTGGGACCAGGAACCCGCCTGATTGACGCGTGAAGCCAGCCAGAAATAGCCTTTTGATCTAACAAGGTTACCGTGGCGCCAGCCCCTGACAAGAAAGTCGTAGAGCCGCTGGGGGTGAAACGGCCTGCGTGCCTGGTAGACAAAACTTCCGATGCCGTATTCCTCGGTCTCCGGCATGTGTTCACCGCGCAGCTCAGCCAGCCAGCCGGGTGCTTTTGCCGCCTCCGCCATGTCAAACATGTTGGTGCCGAGTATAGCCTTGGGTTCAATCTTGCCATGCTCGGCGACTAGCACTTCAGCACCGGGATTCAAACGGCGCAGGGTGGCGAGCAGGGCGTCCGCCTGGGTGCTGTCGAGCAAGTCTGTCTTTGTCACGACAATGACGTTGCTGAATTCAACCTGATCGATGAGCAGGTCAGCTATGTTGCGCTCGTCTTCTTCACCGATCTCCATGCGCTTGTCTTTCAGGCTCTCCGCTTCGGCCATCAGCCTTGGAAAATTATACGCATCAACCACCGTAACCATGGTGTCGAGCCGGGCCACAGAGGACAGAGAGCGGCCGGTTTCATCTTCGAAAGTAAACGTCTCCGCCACTGGCAGGGGTTCTGATACGCCGGTGGATTCGATCAGCAGGTAGTCGAAGCGTTGCTCGTCCGCGAGACGCGAAACCTCAATCAGCAGGTCCTCACGGAGCGTGCAGCAGATGCAGCCGTTAGTCATCTCGACCAGTTTTTCATCAACCTGCTGCAGGGAAACATCCTCCCGCAGCAAGTCTGCGTCGATATTAACTTCTCCCATGTCGTTCACTATGACGGCGACCCGCAGGCCTTCGCGGTTATTGAGAACGTGGTTCATGAGGGTGGTCTTGCCAGCGCCAAGAAAACCTGACAATACGGTTACGGGCAAAGATGGTGCCAAGACAGTCTCCGCGTGATAGTTGTTTTATTGATCTGTGTGGATACAGATATGATACAACATATCATTATTTGGCGAAGGTTCAAGCCGCGCCTGCGATTTACCCGCACCATTTACAGACGCCATTTACCCGCACTGGGTGTTTATGGATCAGCTGCCGACAACGCCGCCGTCCTTGCGTCTGACCACCAGGGTACAGTCCCGCGGTACCGTCTTGCCGTCATCTGCAGCCGGGAAGCTGGTAATCTGAGGGTTGCCGTTGCCCGGGTGCTGGACGTTGACAAACAAGGTACGCCGGTCCGGCGTGGTGGTCAGCCCGGTGATTTCACAGCCGGCTACGCCCACCAGCAGGCGTGCCAGGGTGCCGGTTCGGGTATCCGCAACCATCAACTGATCGGGCTTGCCCTCATACTGGTCGCCGTCGGTGCAGATCAGTAGGCGGCCGTCCGGATCCGCCCACAACCCGTCCGGGCTGCCCAGGCTGTCTTCGGTTTTATAGACATCGTCACAGATCAGGAAATGGTCCCAGGTGAAGCGGATACCCAGGTGGTCATCCTCGTCCCGCCAGCGGATGATGTGCCCGTTTGGATTGGGCGCCATGGGATTTGCCGCGTCGGTCTGCTCGCGTCTGGTGTTATTGGTGAGGGTGCAGTAGACATCACCATCGGGGCCCACGCTAATCCACTCGGGGCGGTCCATCGGCGTGGCGCCGGCCAGCGTGGCAGCCAGCCGGGCATGCACCAGGATGTCAGCCTGGTCGCTGAAAGCCTCTGCCAGCGCCGGGTTGCCGAGGCTCAGCGGCAGCCACTCACCGGCGCCGTCATCGTTGAACCGCGCCGCGTACAGCGTGCCTTCATCCAGCGGGCTGATGCCGGCGTCATGCATGCGGCGCCAGTTGTCCGCGGAGACAAACTTGTAGATGAACTCGAAGCGCTGATCGTCACCCATGTAAACGACAATATGCCCGTCCCGGCCTTCAACCACTTCAGCGCCTTCGTGTTTCAAGCGGCCCAGCGCCGTGCGCTTCACCGGCGTGGCGGCAGGGTCCGCCGGATCGATCTCCACCACCCAGCCGAAGCGGTTTGCTTCGTTGGCGAATTCCGGGTCAGCCAGGTCGAAGCGCGGGTCGAACTGATACCAGCCGTAGAAGCTGCCGCCGGCGTGCAGATCATAACGTTGCTGCTGCTCACTTGGATGGAATGCACTGCTGCTGCCGAAGTAGAAATTAAAGTTCTCTTCGCACGTGAGGTAAGTATTCCACGGCGTGCGGCCGTTCGCGCAGTTGTTTAAGGTCCCCGAAATCGGGTTGTTGGCACTGTTGGTCACCAGTGCATGTCCGGTAACAGGTCCGGACATGATCATCCCGGTGTTTGCGTGAATCCGCCGCGAGAACGTAGAATCCGGCACGACTTCCCAGACGCCGTGCGTCTCCCTGATCTCGATCACTGATACGCCATGGGCGTGCTGTGACGCCAGCACCTGTTCGCGGGTTGCCGGCATGGCTGTGCCGAGCACATGCCAGTTGTTGCCGTACTCGTGATTAATGACCAGCAGGCCGTGGCGGCCGTCCCCGGCAAAAGGGAAATAGGCCATGCCGTCATGGCCGATGCCCACCTGTTGCAGTTGTGCTTCAGCCGAAGGGGGCCAGCTCCAGGCCGGGGCTGCAGCCGACAAGGGTTCTCCCCACGGGATGAATGTCTGGTACTCGTATTCATCCGCGATCACGATACTTCTGCCGTCAGCCGCGGTCCTGGGTACAGGAGTAAACCCGACCAGCGGTCTGCGCGCCTGCTGACTGCTGCCGGAGGCACATCCAGCCAGATAACCGATGGCGGAGATCAGCGTTCCCGTTAAAACTGCGCGGCGGTTGATGCTGCCGGCCATCGGTATCCTCCCGGCCTGTTGGTGAAGTTTTGCGCTTACTGTTTATCCATTCTGCGGTACACAAAGTAGTATTCTGTCTTAATCGGACCCGCATAACCTTCGTCTTCAAACGGAATCCCGTCCAGGCTCCATTCCATTTGATCGAGTTTGTAGTGCCAGCCGCAGGCGGTACCGTAACGCGAATGAATGGTTTTCGCTTCGTCGTCGAACACGGTGATGTCGGGCAGGGTAGCCAGGAAGGTCAGCTGGCAGCCGTTACCCCGGGTCTCCAGTTCAAATCTGTGATGTTCGTGAGGCCCGATGTATTCCAGTATATGCGGTGGTTCAAAACGAGTCACTTTGCAGTAGTAGACCTTGGGATGGTTGTCCTCCGGGGGCGGGCACTCCGAGCCGCTGAAGTTAATCACCGCATCTCCCCCCGGCTTGAGTTGCAGGCTTAACTCCTCAAACCAGGCGGCCCGGTGTTCCGCAACGGTAATGGCGCGCCAGACTTTTTCGACGGGATGTTCCAGCACCCGGGTAAAGGTAAGGGTGTGGTTGCCGGCGTCGTCCGTGCCGTATACGCCAAATCGTTCAGCGTCGAGATTAGCAGCAGGTGTTGTCATGATTATGCTCCTTTGTGCCCTTAACGGGGCATCATTATTGGTCCATCTCATCGAGATGTTGTTCGAGGCGGTCGAGTTTGCGGCTCAAATATTCGCGGTAGGGTTCCAGGAACCTGTCCACTTCCATCAATGGCTGTGCGTTCAGCTCGTACCAGCGTTTCTGGCCGTCGGGCCGCACCACAACCAGGTTGGCGGCCTTCAGTACCTTCAGGTGTTTTGACACAGCCGGCTGGCTCAAGCCGGCCACTTCAACCAGGGTATTTACCGTGCAGGGTTGGCGGCGCATGGCTTCCAGCATCAAGCGCCGGTTGGGTTCAACAATGGCGGAGAAAGTGTCCATGTGGCTGGCCTGTAACGTTGTCGGATTAAAATATTGCTATATGGAAATATTTCTGTCAAGGAATATAAGTAAGGAAATATAAAAAGGAAGAAATTCACAAGGCAGGCGGGGGCCGCGACCATGAGCGGCGGTTCTGTTGTCGCTGGAGAAACGGATACTCACTACCGGATGGAGTCAGCGCCTTAGCTCAGCGGCCGGACAATACAATTGAGTTGTTGGGCCGCGATGAGAACCATGTGCTGTCAGAGCTTTGCGATCACCCCTTCAGCAAACTCGTTCAGCATCGCCATCTCCTGTTCCTGCTCAAAGTAGCCGACGTGATGCCAGAGGAAAAATTCGCTGATGCCGTAACTGTCGCGCAGGCGGCTGACATGGTCCAGCACCTGCTGTTGGGATCCGGTCCACAGGCGGCCCATGGGGACCTGGTAGGGGGGTGCGTTGTAGGCAAAGTTAAACAACTCCTCAAAGCCGTTATACAGATCCCGGGTCTCCGCCGGATTACGCCCCATTACCAGATGACCGCCCAGCGCCAGTAAGTCATCAGCGGCTATGCGGCGGCCGTGATCATGGGCTTCCTGCAGGCATACCTCCAGGGTGATGGGGATAAATTCTTCTTTCTCTTCGCTGACCATGCTCATCATCTTGCCGCCTTCACGGGCCCAGAATTTTGCCGTTTCCATGCTGTAGCTGAACGGCGCATAGACCGGGGGCATGGGTTGTTGCAGCGGCCGCGGCACAATGCCTATGGCCCGCAGCTTGCCGTCTGCGTCAACGCTGTCCGGGGACCAATCCCGGGTCGGATTAAAGCTCCAGTCCATGGCCGGCGGCACCTGCCAGAACTCTCCCTGCAGGGACACGGTCTCCTGGGTCCACAAGGCTTTGACCAGCTGCCAGTTTTCGGTGAAGGCGCGGCGGTTGCGCAGGTCCGCCTCCGACTTGTCGGATTCGGTGGAAGTGATGCCCAGATGCTGACCGAAGGTCCCTGTCCAACGGGCGGTGTTGCCGCGGGAAAAGCCGGCAAACATTCTGCCCTGGGTAAAGTGGTCCAGCATGGCGAGGTTTTCCGCCAGTTGAATGGGGTTTACCGCAGTCAGGTTCATCCCCAGTTGCCCGACGCGCATTTTTTCCGTGTGCTGGGCGATGTACATGTTCCAGAACAGCGGGTTGGTGGTGGTTTCGATGCCTTCCACCTGCAGGTGCTGTTCGGTTAAACAGAAACCGCCATAACCCAGTTGTTCAGCAAAACGCAGCTGCGTGCGCATGTCTTCCATCAACAGCTGAAAGCGCTGCGGGTCCGAGCCCGCGCGGCCAACCTGCTCGCCGCGGCGGCGCATGTAGGGTACCGCCAGAATGACAAATTCAACCATATCAGGCTCCGGCCAGAAAACGTTGCGCCATGCTGTCTTCAAACAGCGGCGTAGCGGGCTGGCGGCTTAAACGGGTGGCCAGAAACTGATGGAAGTCCACCACCACCCGCTCCATGTCCACCAATTTACCGCCGCGGGAGAGCGTTGCGCTCATGCCGGTCTGCACCCGTTCGCACATCTGCTGGTCTTCAGCAAAAAACGCCCGGGTGAATTCGTCACTCTGCGGGCTGCCGCCTGAACCGTCTTTTGTGAATGTGGCGCCGGAGCGGATCAGGGTGGTACCGGCATCCACCGGGTGAGCGGACAGCCAGCCGAACGAACCGTAAGTGAGCACGCCAACAAAAGAAGGCGGCAGCGAAACCAGGATGTAGTGTTCGTACAGCTCGCTGTAAGAAGCGCCGAACACCTTTTCCAGCAAGCCCTTTTTGCGCGCCGTAGCCCCGCCGGTCAGGGTCCATTCACTGCTGCCGGCAATGTAATAGGCCTGCCGGGTGGGGGAGTAGGTTTCCAGCGTGTTTTCATGCACTTTGAACAGATGATAGCTTTCCATGGCGTTCTCCATGGCCAGCTTCCAGTTGGTTAACCAGGTTTCCGCCGTACCACCGCTGCAATGGCTGAAGGTCTGCGGTTCAAACATTGCCAGATACGGGTCGATGCCCTGCAGGCGCGTGCTCAGGGGGGCAGCCTGGGGGTCCAGGTTGACAAATACCATGCCGTTCCATTCAGCGCATTGAAAGCGGCTGAGGGTGTGGCCGGTGCGGTCCACGTGTATCTGCTCGTTAAAGGGGATCGCCTGCAGGCTGCCGTCTTTGGCGTAAGCCCAGGCGTGATAGGGGCATACGATATATTTGTCCACCCGGCCGAACCCGGCATCCAACAGCACCGTGCCGCGGTGGCGGCAGATGTTGGCCAGGGTGCACAGATGCCCGTCTTCACCGCGCATGACAATAATGGGTTCACCGGCCAGGGTCAGCGCATAGTAATCACCCGCATCGGGCAGTTCCCCGGCCATGCAGACGAATACCCATTCGCGGTGGAAAATGTGTTGTGCCTCCGCCGCCAGCACCGCATTGTCGGTATAGGCGGCAAATGGCAGTGAATGGGCGGTTTCCAGGGGCTGCATGGCCGCCTGTTTCAACTCGTTGAGGAGGGTTTGCGCGGGCATAACATTGGGCCGAATCTATGGGACAGGGTTGTATCATAAACAGAATGGGTTTATGATACAACCCTGTCTCATCCACAAGGTTTCCAGTGAGCCAAGACCCGCGAGTACTTCAGTCGCAGCGCGCGATCATAGAAGCCAGCATACAGGTGCTGTTGCGTAATCCGGATGCCGGGATGTCGGAAATCGCCCTGGCCGCCGGCATCGGCCGCGCCACTTTGTACCGGCATTTCGAATCCAAAGACCTGCTGGTGCAATACCTGGCCCGGCAGTGCCTGGAAGAAACGGACGAACTGATGGCGCCGTTGAAACAACAGGGGCTGCGCGGCCGGGCGGCGATAGAAGCGGCCATAGACGTGCTGCTGCCCATGGCTGACCGCTTCAAATTTCTGCTCAGTCTGTGGGACATTGCCAGCGGCAATAAAAAGGTGCGCGCGGTCTATCAGCGGCAGCTCGACGAACTGGCGGACCTGGTTGGCCAGGCCAAGCAGGACGGTGACATTCAAGCGGATGTATCCGACGCCTGGGTGGTGTCCGTGTTTGACAGCCTGCTGTACGCCGGCTGGTTGATGGTGCGGCGCGGCGAAATGTCACCACGGCAGGCTGCTGACGGATTTAAACGTACGTTTTTCCACGGCCTGGGATAAATCCGTTCAAGTTCAAGGCCAAGATCAAATGCTAACTATTTAGCATTCTAGTCTCGGGCCACCGGCTACAGTGTCCGCCATCTGCACTGCTCCAAGAAGGTGGAAACCGTCATGAACCCGATCACCGCAAACGGTCTGGCACCGGAAGTGATTGCCATCCTGGCCATCTTCAGCACCTTTATTGTGCTGGAGATACTGTTTACGCGCTTTTTCCGTAAACCCGGGCAGCGCCGCGGCGACGGCGTGGTGGAACTGCTCAGCACCGGCGCTCTGTCGGTGCTGATCCAGCCGCTGGTGTTGACCAGCGGTATTGCGCTGGGTGCGCTGCTGCTGCCCGCTTACGGCGGCGCCTTGGAAAGCTGGCCGTTCTGGGGCGTGTTTTTGTTGTTCCTCATATTTGACGATCTCACCCAGTACGGCTGGCACCGTCTGTCGCACACCGTACCCTGGCTCTATAAGCTGCACCGTCCCCATCACAATGCGGGTTATCTGTCCATCCGGGTGGTGTACCGCAACAACCTGTTCTACTACCTGCTGATGCCGGGTTTGTGGTTGTCGGGGATCCTGGTGTATCTCGGCGCCGGTTGGGTCTATGCAGTCTACATCGTGGTGAAAATGACGGTCATTTTCGGCGCACATTCGGATGTACGCTGGGATCAGGCCTTGTACCGCATTAAATGGCTGTCGCCGCTGATGTGGGTGCTGGAGCGTACCATTTCCACACCCGCTACCCACAGCGCCCACCACGGCAAACATCTGGCGGACGGGGTCACCCATTACAAAGGCAACTACGGCAACCTGCTGTTCTTCTGGGACGTGTTGTTCGGTACGGCAAAAATCACCCGGCGCTATCCCGAGGAATTCGGCGTCGAAAACCTGCCTGAAACCAGCGTTGCGGAACAACTCTTCTGGCCTCTGGTCAGCGCGCCGGAGCCGCTGCCCGGCGCCGCGGCTACCCGGCTGGGCGCGTCTACTCGTCCGGAATTGGGGTGAACATATACACGCCGATCCGCACATAGGGCTCGCGGATCGGCTGCCCCGGGGCGATGGCCGCGGGGATCCGGCGCTTCACCGGCGCCAGGTTGTGCAGATAGGCGGCGATGTCCGCCATGTCCTGAGGCAGCAACAGGCTGTAGTTCATCCAGGGCATCACCGGATTGGCAGTCTGCCCGTTGTGTTTGCGGCCGGTCTGCAACAGGTGCACGATGTCCTGTTCGCGCCAGCGGCCCAGGCCGGTGGCTTTATCCGACGTCAGGTTGGCGGGAAATACCACGGCAGTGGGTTGACCTTCTTCATTCTCTTCGTAAGCCACGCCGATTTTGGAACCCGCCAGCCAGGGCCCGGTGGGTGCACCCAGCAGCGCACCCTCGGTGTGGCAGCCGCCGCAGCCGAGGATTTCGGTCAGATAACGGCCGCGTTCCGGGTCGCCGGGCAGTGGTTTGCCTTCACCCCAGGCCGCCGCCGGAGACAGAAGCAACGCCGCCAGGGCAACCAAGCTGAGCAAGGCAACCACAAACACTTTGTGGGACATTCTTAGGTGCTGTTTCAAGAGTAACCTCCCTGATATCAGGTGGATTTAACTACGGCTGCCTCCGGTACCATATGCGGGGAACTGCGTAACCGTTATCCGGTATCCCCCGATGGGCGGGTCAGAGTGTAATTTTTACGCTGAGATCTTGCTGATTGATCTTAAGGGAAATAAACCATGGCAAGCCAGAAACACGTGGGCTCCGACCCGGTTGGCACTCACCCCCAGGGCGTGCGCGAACGCCTGCTGCAAATGCTGGATAGCGCCCTGCAGCGCCAGAGCCGTCTGGCTGAACATGTTGAACACCGCCAACAGCCTTTACCCGCGGATTTTGCGGAACAGGCGGTGGAACTGGAGAACGAAGAAACCATGGTGCAACTCGCGGCGCAAATGAACGAGGAGGTGGCCGCGGTTAAGTTTGCCCTGCAGCGCTTGGACGACGGGACTTATGACACCTGTGTACACTGCCAGTCGGAGATCGATAGCGGGCGCCTGCAGGCGCTGCCCGCTACCACCAGTTGCATCCGTTGCGCGGAGTCAGCGGCCTGAACCGGGTCAGGTCAGCCAGCCGCTGAGGGTGTAGAACACCAGCGCCAGGCACGCCGCGGCGCCGATCAAACTGCTGACCTGAAGCACAGCCCGGCGCCCGGCAGCACGCCGTTGCAGATTAAACAGTGCCGCGTTAACCAGGGTAAAGACCAGCAGGATAAGTACCGAGGTCAGTTCCGCCAGCAGCACCAGGTTGCCGGCCAGCGCCAGCAGCAGTATGGCGGTCCCGGACAGCAGGGTTGCCAGCCAGGGTGTACGGGTGGTTGGATTTACCCGCGCCAGGATCGCGGGCAGTTGCCCACGGGAAGCCAGGCCGTAAAACACCCGGGAGGCCATGATGACTTGAATCAAGGCGCCGTTGATAATTGCCAGGGCGCCGATAAATGAAATCACCCGGGGATGATTGTGGCCCAGCGCGCGAAACAGATCCGGCAGCGGGGCGCTGGAATCAGCCAGATAGCCGGGCCCCACAGCCAGTAACGCGGCCACCATGAGGACGCCATACAGTAAGGTTGTCAGGCACAGGGTGATGATGATGGCAGCCGGCATGGCGTGTTTTACGTCGCGGACTTCTTCCGCCACCTCAACCATGTCTTCAAAGCCGATGAAGGCGTAAAAGGCCAGCACCGCACCGCTGATCACAACCGCCAGCGCGGCGCCCGCCCCGGCGCCATCCGGCAGCGCCTGCGGCGGGGTTACAAGAGCCTGCGGCGGGGTTACAAGAGCCTGCGGCGGGGTAATGAACAGAGAAAAGTCCGGCGCCTGCACGGACAGCCCCGCCAGACCGGTTGCCCACAGCAGGCCGCCGATTTCCAGCAGCGTGATCGCCGCTGCCAGCCACACCGATTGACTGATTCCCCAGACTGCCAGCATGGTGATACAAACGGCTGCGAGGGCAATAACGGTGTTGCGCTCGAGGTGCAGAAATTCCTGGGCATAGCCGACAAAACCGTTCAGCAGGGTGGCGGCGGATACCACCCCGGCAAACATCACCAGCAAACCCGCGGCGGTAGCCAGGCGGGGTGCGTTAAAGCTCTTCTGCACATACAGCGCGCTGCCGGCGGCACGGGGATAACGGCTGCTCAGCACCGCAAAAGACAGCCCTGTAAAGCCGGCTAACAGGCCCGCCAACACAAACGCCCAGGGTGCCAGGTAGCCGGAAATGTTGGCAATTTCCCCCAGCAGGGCATATATGCCGGCGCCGATGGTGGTGCCCAGGCCGTACAGAATCAGTTGCGGCCGGGTCAGCGTGCGCTTGAGAGGCGAGTTCAGTTCCTCACCGCTGCGGTCAGCGGCAGCCGCTTCTGCAACGTCTGCGTTTGACCTGTCGGGGGGTTGATGCTGACGCACGGTTTAAGTGGGCGGCGGCCGGCTGCTGCTGATTGTACGAATTATGCCTGCGCGTCAGGGGGGTCCCATCCGTAGAACCTCGTAGAGCGGCAGCCGTGTTTACGTATATCCCCATATGTTCGCTGGCGGAGCTGAACCGCTAACGTGTACCGGGATGACTGCGATTCCACAATTTGAAGCCAGCTTCGACCGGCTGTTCAGCGCCAACACAGCGGACGCGGAAGCGCGCAGCACCGAATTTTTCACCACCTTCTATCGGCGCTTCACCCGGCATCCCAAGGTGGCGGAGTTGTTTGCCGGTACCGACATGAATAAGCAGATCAGCATGTTGAAGCGGTCCATATTTGATCTGGTGGGCTTTTATGTTACCGGCACGCCGTCAGCGGAGTTGTACCGGTTGGCTGGAGTTCACAGCGGTCTGGGCATTGACGCGGAGCTGCTGGATGTGTGGCTGGAAGCGCTGCTGCAGACGGTTGTGGAGTATGATAGGCACGCGGACGAAACCACACGCCTGGCCTGGATGGCGGGGCTGTCTCCGGGCTTAACCTTTATCCGCCTGCAACTGCTGCAGCCGTCCGATCCGGATTAGCCGCCGGACCGCCTGCGGACAGCACCGGGGACAGCGCCGGGATAGTTCCGGGGGTAAAACCGGGGATAAAACCGGGGATAGTACCGCGGACAAAAAATAGGAGCATAAATGCAGTTTTCATCAATTCTTACCGTGCTGGATAAACCCAAACACTCCCAGAGCGCGCTGGCAAAAGCCCTGCAATTGCAGCGGCGCAGTCAGGGTGCGCTGGAACTTGTCAGTTTCTACTGGAGCGCCATGCTGGACAGCAACACGACGTTTGATGCCAAGCAGCGCCGCAAGATGCGCCATGAAATGCATGAAAAACTGGAAGCCTGGCAGCAGCAGTTGCTGCATGAGGAGGCTGGGGAGGAGCACCTGCGGCAGTACAAGGTAAAACGCAGATGCGTGTGGGGCCATGATATTGCCGGCTGGGTGGCTGAGGCGGTGGCCAAGGGGGGCTACGACCTGGTGATAAAGTCGCTGCACCGCAGCAAAACACTGTTATACACCCCTACCGACTGGCAGATTCTGCGCACCTGCGGTGCGCCGGTGCTGTTCACCACGGCAAAATCCCGGGCGGCACGTAAGCGTAAAGGCCCTGTGCTGGTGGCGCTGGATTTTAAGAGCAGCGACGCCAAGCACCGCCGCCTGAACGCCCGCCTGATGGCAGCCGGGGCTGACTACGCTGAACTTACCGGCGCCCCGCTGCACGTGATTTTTGCCATTGAGATTTCCCAGGTGTTGCGGGACCTGGACCTGACCAATGAGAAAGTCACCAAGGCAAAAGTGCTGCGGGATATCGAGCCGCTGGTGGAGCGCACCCTGGCCGGTTACCGGGTGCCGAAATCGAATATCCATTTCCCGGTCGGCAAGGCAGGCCGGGTGATCAACAGCCGGGCGCACAAGCTGAAAGCCGGGGTGATTGTGGTGGGGGCGGCGGCACACCCGATTACCCAGAGCCTGGGCCTGGGCAACACCGCTGAACGGATCCTGACCAAGGCGTATCACGACGTCCTGGTCATCAACCCTTAAGGTCCGCAATCCCGGCGGCGTACCCAAATCAAGACAGGAACCATGATGAAACACCCGAGCAGATACCTCTTTCTCAGCGCCGTCCTGTTTGTCCTGACAGCTTGTCAGACCCCGATGCAGTCCGGTTCCCAGTGTGTGGTGGAGCCGGGTTATCTGGATACTGAAAATACCTTCAGCTGGCGCCAGGGGGGGTTGGATGTGCAGGATGACACCGGTTACGTCAGCCCCTTGATGCGGGATGCGCTGCGGCAGGCGGTGGCGGGACACCTGGCCGGTAAAGGTTTCACCGCCACTGAAGACACAGCGGATGTACAGGTAATGCTGACCCTGCGCACCCGGCGCGAACTGGTGTCGTTTGAAACCGGGGGTTCACCCTGCCGTGACGTGGACTGCTGGGAACAGATTACGCCGGGGGCGGGCACCCGTATGGACATACGCACCATCGGCTTTCTGGCCGCGGATGTTTTTTACGGCGGCAAACCCATCTGGCGGGGCTGGGTGGAAACCAACCTTTACCCCAGGGACCGGGACGGGGCTGAAGACGTGATCGCCCGCGCGGTACCCGAACTGTTTGCTTCTTTTCCCCCCTGAGTCCCCCCTGAGTCCCCCCTGAATCCGCCTTAAGGACCGTAATAGTAGGGCTGGTACTGGGGTTGAACCAGTTTATAGGTGCCTTGCAGATACGTTGTTAAATCAACAAGTTGCTGCACGGTCATGATGTCGTTGTAAACACGCATGTTCGATTCGCCGAACTCGTTGACGTTGGCGTCCGCTTTGGGGTAGCCGGAGACTTTGTGTGAAGGATTGATGATGGAGGTCACCAGGTCGCCATAGGTGCGCACCCGGGTGGTTGGCCCGCCCAGGGAAAAATTGATTTCCGGGTGTCCGTCAGCAGCTTTTTCAGTGCCGTCCGCCACGCTGTGACAATGATTGCACTGCAACGCCACAAAAGTTTCCTGACCGGTGGTTGCATTGCCCGGGGGCAGGGCAAATCCGCGTGCCTGATCATCACAACCCGCCAGCGCGGCGGCCAGCACGGTGACCGCGGCACAGGGTTTTATGACTTGAGTGAAAACACCATTCATCTTTCGGTTCCCGCGTTAAAATGGCCTGCCATCATCTTGCGCGGCGGAACGCCGCGCAATGCGGGGAATTGCGTAGCCGCTTAAGGGCGCGGCTGTAAGACTATAGTCTGAAACCCAGGTTGATCCCGTACAGCCATGGATCAATTTCCACGGTGCCCAGGCTAACGCCGTCAAGTTTGGCTTTGGTGTCGATGTCCATCCAGCGTACCTCCGCATTCAGAAACCAGCGATCGGACAGATCAATGTCGATGCCGATCTGCGCGGCTGGGCCCACGGAGTCTTCCAGCTTGAGGCTGCTGCCGGCCAGAGCGCCGGTGGTGTCTTCTTCGAAGAACAGCGTGTAATTGATGCCGGCGCCGACGTAAGGGCGGACCTTACCGCCGGGCATGAAGTGGTATTGAGCGGACAGGGTGGGCGGCAGATGTTTGGTTTCTGCAACCCTGCCGCCGCCCACCAGGTCGATGTCGTGGGTGAACGGCAGCGCCGCCAGCAGCTCAATCGCCCAGTTGGGGGTCAAAAAATAGGTGGCGTTGAATGTCAGCATGGTATCGCTGTCCACCTCCACAATACCATGGTTGTCTGATTTTGGGTTGACCAGGCTGCCGCCCATGCGTATCTGCCAGTCGCCGCGCTCTGCATGAACAGGCACGGTGTAAAGGGCACAGCACAGGGTAATGGCGCAAACCAGGTATCTCATAACACTCTCCTCGGTTACGGTAAGTTAAAAACGTGCATCAGGCGTGGCGTACTTTGTGAGCAAAGCGGCCGGGGAGAATTGATATAAATCAAACCGGGCAGCTACGGGTGCTGAGGGATGCTACGCGCCGAGTAGGTAGAATTGCGGATTGGCGCAGCCCGCACATATCCCCAAGCTGCATGCAAAAGCAGTAGTGAGAGCCATGTGAGAGCCAGTTCCGCCCAATCCAACTCCCCGTTAGATGACACCTCTCCCCACCCAGGCCGGGACAATGTATGCGCCCCACCGCCGGCGCCGGACAACAACCCCTGTACCGATTGCCAGACCCGCCATGTCTGTATCGCCAGCCGGTTGCCGGAGCAGAGCCTGCAGCATTTACCGGGGTGGATGCGCATCAGCCAGGTATTCAGCCCCGGGGTTGCCCTCTACCGGGCCGGTGATCCCAGCGGCCGGCAGTTTCACGTGCGCTCCGGCATGTTCAAGACCTCGGTGGTGAATGCTCAGGGAGAAGAATTTGTTACCGGTTTCCACCTGCCCGGCGATGTGATCGGCCGCGTCTGCCATGACGGCGCCTATGTGGAGAGCGCGGTGGCGGTGGAGACGTCCACCGTTTGTGAGTTGGATATCAAAACGCTGGAGGCGAACGGCCGGCATGCAGTGGCGCTGATGTCTGCCCTGGTCAGCAATATGGCGGACCAGGCCAGACAGGATCTGCAACATCATTCAACCCTCAGCCAGACTTCCGCGCAGGTCCGGTTTGCCGCGTTCTGCGTCAGGTTTGCGGACAAACTTCATGCCCTGGGCCGCTGTGAACAGTTTCTGCCGACGCCGATGAGCCGCACGGACCTGGCTAATTATCTGGGCATGACCCTGGAAAGCCTGTCCCGGGTGATCTCAAAAATGAATGCCCAGGGATTGATCCGCGCGGCGCGTGACCACATTGATTTGTGCCGCCTGCCGGAACTCAGGGCGCTGGCCGCGCAGGCGCTGCTGTGAGCGGGGTGCTCGAAGAGGTTGGCGCTGAAGTTGACCGGGTCGTTCATCCGGTGGCGGACCTTCTGCGCCGTTTTGATGTAAACGGCCCACGCTACACATCCTACCCCACCGCCAACCTGTTTCAGCCCGGCGATTGGCAGAACGAATACCTGAACACCTTGCACGCGGTGGGCAGCCGCCCGCTGGCACTTTATGTGCATGTGCCGTTCTGCGCCAGAATCTGCTACTACTGCGCGTGCAACCGCATTCATACCGGCAACCGCACCCATGCGGAAACCTACGTTGATTATCTGTGCCGCGAAATATCCCTGTTGGGCGCACACCTGCCGGACAGTGGAGCAGTGCAGCAACTGCATTTCGGCGGCGGCACCCCGACGTTTCTGGATGACAGCCAGATGCAGCGGATATTCGATCAGCTCGGCCGTTCGTTTACCCTCTGTGCCGCCCCCTACCGGGACTATTCCATCGAAGTAGATCCCAGGGGGGTATCCGCGGAGCGCATCTCCCGTCTGGCGGCGCTGGGGTTCAACCGCCTCAGCGTTGGTGTGCAGGATTTTAACCCGGCGGTGCAGGCTGCCATTAACCGTCTGCAGAGTGAGGAGGAAACTGCAGAGGTGGTTGCCGCCGCGCGTGCGCACGGCATGCAATCCGTTAACTTTGACTTGATTTACGGCCTGCCGCGGCAGACGCCCGCCGGCTTCAGCAAAACATTGGACCGGGTGACTGCGCTGCAGCCGGACAGGTTATCCATCTACAGCTATGCCCACCTGCCGCAGCGCTTCAAGGCGCAGCGGCAGATCGCGGCTGACGAGTTGCCGGACGCGGCGGGCAAACTGGAACTGCTGAGCCTGGCGGTGGAAAAACTGGAAGACCAGGGTTACGTCTACGTTGGCATGGATCACTTTGCCCGGCCCGGTGACAGTCTGGTCAAAGCCATGCGCAGCGGCACGCTGCACCGCAGTTTTATGGGTTACACCAGCCATGCGGACTGCCAGTTGCTGGGCCTGGGGGTCAGCGCCATCGGCCAGACCGGGCGCCTGTACGTGCAGAATCACAAAGACCTGCCGTCTTATTACGCCAGCCTGGACACTCATAATTTCCCGTTGGAGCGGGGTTGCCGCTTGAACGGTGACGACCAGTTGCGGCGCTACGTGATCCAATCGCTGATGTGCAAGTTTAAATTGAACTTTGCGGAGTTCAGCCGCCTCAGCGGGCAAGCGTTTGCGGAGTATTTCCGGCTGGAGTTGCCGCGCATTCAGCAGCTTGCCGACGCCGGGTTACTGAGCCTGAACAGTGCCGGTATGAGGGTCACGGAGCAGGGACGCTATCTGATCCGCAACGTTTGCATGGTGTTCGACGGTTATCTGACCCAGCAGGCTCAGACTGACAATTTTTCCAGGGCAATCTGATCTCTGGCGGGCGCATCAGCCTGCAGATCAAGATCCAGTACCAGTGCCGCATGGTCGCTGAGACTGTCCCGGCGGTGCAGTTGCTGGGAGTGGCGCAGCCACAGATGGTGCACGTTCAGCAGGCGGCCCGCCAGTTCGGGTGAGACAAAAGCCTGATCCAGGCGGAAACCGTTGTTGTGTCCGGGTGAATACCAGGTAAATTCGCGGCGGCTGCCGTGGCGGTGGCGGAAGGCGTCACGCCAGCCATTGGCATGGATCTGCTCAAACCATTTGTGCGTGCGCTGGTTGAATACCGGCGTCTGTTCATCTTCGCCGATACGGCCGGAATTGGTGTCGCCGGTAAGAATGGCGGGGCCGCCGCGCCAACGGCGGGTCAGGCCCAGCACCGCCTCGTGATATGCCGGTTTGCGTCCGGTGTGCTGGTTGGGAATGTGCATGGCGGCCAGCGCCAGGCGCGGCTGTTGCAGACGCACCATGCTCCAGCGGCCGGCTTCCCGGGGGCGGTGCCGCAGCGGCACCTTCTTTAACGGCGTGCGCGCTGCAATCAGCAGGGCATTGGTTGCGGGTTTAACCTCGTGCAGGGTATTAACCTGCTGGTGCAGGCCCATCTGTGCCAGTTGCGCCGCAATCGACAGGCTCGGCGGGCTGGAGCGGAACTCGCTGAGCACCACCGCGTCCACCCGCAGGCGCTGCACGGCGCGGGCAATTTCGTCCGCGCGGCGGCCGCCGCCGGCGCGGATGTTCCAGGCGATAAGTCGAAAACGGCGGGCCATGGGGGCAGCATGGCAGAAACTCCGGTGGATGCTCAATGCCAAATGTTGTAGCTTGGCGCGCTGGTTTTACGGGAGGACAACAGTGGAATACATTGAGGCGGAAGCCGCGGAAGACATGAGTGGATTGCGGCTGGCACTCACCGCCGGGGCCCCGGCGCCGTACTCCATGTCGGCCAGGGCAGTTCTGGATATCAAAGGCGTTGAATATGTTCCGGTGCTGCAGATCGGCGGCGGTGCCAACGAAGCGCTGGTAGCGTGGACGCGCCAGCGGAATGCGCCGGTGGCCTTGTATAACGATGAAGCGCCGCGCGCCGGCTGGCTGGAAATCCTCAATCTGGCGGAACGTTTAGGCAGCGGAGCGTCGCTGCTGCCCGATGATATACATGACCGCATGGGCATGATCGGCTGGGTCAACGAACTGATAGGTGAAAACGGCTGGATCTGGAATATGCGTCTGCTGATGCTGGGTCTTGGCGGACCTGAAAGGGCAGCCCAGGCAGCCGCCAAAAACCCCATGTTTGCGCAGTACGGCTACAGCGAAGCGGCCCGCGAGCGGGCCCAGGCCAAGGCGGAGCTGATTATGACGGAATTCAGCAAGTTTGCCGCGGCGCAATCTTCACCCCATTACCTGGTCGGCGGGCGGCTCTCCGCCCTGGACATCTACTGGGCCTATTTTTCCCTGATTGCGCGGACGCTGCCTGAAGATCAGTGCCCGATGCCCGGCGGGCTGCGCAAATCCTATGATTACTGCGCGGAGTTGATGGGTGGCGCTGATGAAGGCTTGGTCAAGCGCCGCGATTGGATGTTTGCCAATCATCTGCCGTTGCCGATGACGTTCTAAAGACGTTCTAAAAGAGCTTAAGGAGACCACTGATGTCAGAGCCAACCACGCCGCTGGGTGTTACCTTCGGCAGCCTTGCCGTACTGGGTCCGCGCGCGGTCCTGGATGTGGCGCAACATGCCCAGCAGCTGGGGTACCGTTCCATCTGGACGGTGGAGGCAAACGGTACCGACGCTTTCAGCCTGTTGGGCGGGGTCTCAGCGGTGGCGCCGGGTCTCGACCTGGCCACGGGCATTGTCCCGGTGCAGGTGCGTACACCGCCGTTGGCTGCCATGTCAGCGGCGACGCTGCAGGCGCTGAGTCCGGATGCGGACGTGTGGCTGGGTGTGGGTGTATCAGCGCCGGGGATTCTGCGCCAGCATGGCGCGGCAGCCGCGGACCGGCCTATAGCCATGATGCGCGAATACGTTGCGCTGTTGCGGGAGTGCCTGTCCGGCGAAGCGGTGACCTTTGAAGGTGACTTCTGGCAGGTCAAGCGTTTCCGTCTGGGCGTGCGCCTGGGCGAGCGGCGGCCGAAAATTGTCATGGCGGCGCTGGGTCCGCAGATGCTCAAACTGGCCGGTGAAGTGGCGGACGGCGTGCTGCTGAATTATATCCCCGTGAGCCACGTGCCGGCCTCGATTGAACGGGTGCGGGCCGGCGGCGGGGCTAAGATATTTGCCTACGTGCACGCGGCGGTTGGAGAGTTTGCAAACTCGGCAAAATCCGCGCGCCGGGATCTGTTTAACTACGCCATGGCGGACGGTTATGCAAATATGTTCCGCGCCGCCGGTTTTGCAGACGAAGTGGATACGCTGCGCGAACGGCAGGCGGCCAAAGACCGCGACGGGGCGCTGGCGGCGATTTCCGATGAAATGGTGCAAGCCATCGACTTTATCGGCAGTGCTGATCAGGTGACGGCATTTACCCGGGCTTACATCGACGCCGGGGTTGAACATCCGGTGTTGATGCCCATGCCCTGGGGTGAAGACCGGCGTCAGGTAACGTTTGATACCATGGCGGCCGCGGCGGCGGCGCTGCAGGCTTAGTTGATATTCCGCACAGCGGGAATTTTGAGCATCGGCTGACCGCCGGGCTGGTAGGTCATGATCAGCGCCCGGCGCGGCCGGCTGCTGCGGTTGGGGCGTGAACCGTGGACGCTGTGCGGGCTGAAAAAGAACAGCGATCCCGGCGGCCCGGTGAGCCGCACCCGCTGTGACAGGTCAAAACAGGCGGGATCGGTAAAAAAACCGCCCAGTTGGGAACCGTCGCTGGTGCCGGGCAGGATACCCTGCTTGTGGCTGCCGCGGATCACCTCAAAACAACCGTTATCTGCTGACTGCTCGTCCAACGCCAGCATCACGTTCGGCAGGCGGTCGACGTGGCGGCAGTTGTGCATCCAGTAAGGTGAGTCCTGGTGCCAGCCGAAACCCGAACCTTCGCGGGGGCGTTTAAGATTCAACTTCGCGGTCCACAGGGCCAGCCTGGACTGGCCGACAAGGCCCTGCATGGGGCGGACCAGCAACGGGTGGTCCAGCAATGTATCCAGCGCCGGATGCAGCACGTGGATGGGCTCGATGACCCGCACGGTGTCCGAGCCGGGCTGATGTTCAAATTGCACGGTGCAGGCTGCGGTGTCGACAAACCTGTTGCCGTCCAGGTGATAGGTTGCGCCGCCGCCCGGTTCAGCGGCGGCGGCCAGCGCCGCGCGGTTGGCAGCTTCCACGGCCGTGCTCAGCCGCGCCACCTCAGCAGCCGGAAACACGCCGCGCCGGACAAAAAAACCATCGTTCCGGTAAGCCTCGCGTTCAGCCGCGGTAAGGCTGTGTGGTTGTTGCTCAAGCATGTGTATATATTAGAGGCAAAAGGAGGTTAAACCCATGCCCGTCACACTGTTTACTGCCCAACCGCCCGCCCAGCCGCCCACCCTACGGACACAAAATTCATGAGCGCCGACCCCGCCGCCATCATGCCCAGCCTGGAGGCTTGCGCCGCCAACCTGGGGGATATCGTGCCCCAGGTTTATGCGCGTTTTTTTGAGTTGCATCCCGCTGCGCTGGAGCTGATGGGTCACTCGGACGAACACATGCGCGGCCGCATGTTTGAACAGACCCTGGAACTTCTGATGTCTGACGAGCACCTTGGCCCTGAAGGTTACCTGAACTGGGAGCTGGACAATCACCTGCTGTCCTATCAGGTGCACAGGGACATGTATGTGGCTTTTTTCTCGGCCATCCGGGATGTGGTGCAAAGCGGCGCGGGTGATGCCTGGACGTCCGCTGATGCCTCAGCCTGGCAGCAGCGGATCGATTACATCCTGCAGCTTGTATTTGCACACCCGGCGGCGCAGGCATGAACGCACCGCAGACCATTGACCTGGAGGGGGCGGTCAACCTGCGCGACCTGGGCGGTTACAGCGGCGCGGACGGGCGCCGGGTCCAACCCGGCTTGCTGTACCGTTCAGGCACGTTGACCCACCTGAGCAGCAGCGCCCAGCGCCAGTTTGCCGGCCTCAACGTTAAGCTCATCTGCGACCTGCGCAGGGACGATGAGAAGCAGGAAGAGCCCACGCCGTTTCCCGAGCACGCGCCGAGACGCCTGGAGATACCCATAGATCCGGGCAGCGCGGTGGAGTTGCGTACGCGCCTGGCCCGGACCGGCCTGGAGCTGGCGGATCGTATCCGCTACATGACCGACCTCACCGCTGAACTGGTGCGCGATCATGTGGAAGACTACGTCAAAATGTTCGACGGCTTGTTGAACCTGGAGGAGGGCGGCTTTCTGGTGCACTGTTCCGCCGGCAAGGACCGCACCGGGGTGGCGGTGGCGCTTATCCTGCACGCGCTTGGCGTACCCAAGGAAACCGTTGTACAGGATTACCTGTTTACCAATCAGTGCATCGATTATGAAGGCTACATCCTGCCGAAATGGCTGGAGCGTTTCGAGCCGCAACAGGTGCCGGCCAAAGATGCGGTTATGGCGCTGGCCGGTGTGCGGCCCGAATACCTGCAGGCTGCCTACGACGCCATCGAAAGCGAATTTGACAGCGCTGAACACTACATCGTTGAAGCCATGGGCTTCGAGCAGGACGCCCTGGCGGAACTGCGCGCCCGCTACCTGGGTTAAGCGGGTGCCTTTGGCGTCGGCGCGTCAGGCACCGGCGCGCTGCAGGATATCCACCCTGTTGGGGGTTTCGAAGCGGTAGTGGGGCGGCTGCACGCGGCGGTAGGATTCAAACTTGTCTTCCACCCGGGCCAGTAAATCAGCGCCGAGATTGTGCTGCGTGTGGGTGGCGTCGATGATACCCGCCTTGAACTGAGCAAAAGATTTCAGGCGTACTTCGTTGAGGAAAAAATGCTGGGCCACCAGGTTAAAGTGAGGTGAAGCGGCGGCCTCCACGGTAGCCTCAAACGCCGCCTGGCGCACATGTTCTTCATCGTGAAACAGGCGCAGCACCTCGTTCAGGTCACCGGCGAATACCGGCTCTGAAATGTACAGCAGTCCGCCGGGCCTCAACACTCTGGCAATCTCCTCAAACGCATCGCGCATCTGCGTCAGGGGTACATGGTGCAGCGACTTCAGCATCATGACCACATCGAAGTGCCGGTCCGGCGCCTGGATGTCCTGGGCGCCGAATTGGGCAAAAGCCACCCCGGGCGCCGGGTTGTCCAGGTTCTGCGCATGGGCGGCGGGGTCGACTTCCGCCGCCACCGCGCCGGCGATCTGTCCTTGTTCGGCCAGCTCACGGATTTTTTCCGCACGGCCGCAGCCCAGTTCCAGTACCCTGGCGTTGTGCAGCGGCAGCACCTGCTGCATGAGTTGCAGTTCGTTTTTTACGCTTTGCGGTGCATGGCTGTTGATCTGCATCAAGCGCCGTCCACCTGAGCCAGCAGCCGCTGCAGGTTTTCCACCGACTTCACGGTGTTGTGCATGATTTTCTCAAGCATCTGAGCCTGTTCAGCGGTGGGCTGCGCGTCGCCGTTGCGGCGGTTGGTGAAGCCGTCCAGCCGGGCGTTCAGCAGCCATTCCTGCAGCTCCGCATCCTGCGCCCAGTGCATGGCATTCAGGTTGGTGGCCAGGGTGGTGCGCAGGAAGTCGATGTGATCGTCGGGATGTGGCACCGGGGTGCAGAGGCTGTTTTTCTCTTCGTCGCTGCCGTAGCGGGCTTCCACGTGACCGATAAACGCAGCGCTGAATACCTGCTGGCAGGTGCGTACTGACTGCAGGGTGATCTTGTTGCCGTCAAATACGGCCTGTTCGGGCCGCCGTTCCAGGCCGTCGGCGCTGCAATCCACGTGCAGGGTTTTGTCATCCGTGGCAATTTCGCCGCCATCCAGGTAGATCCGGTCCGCGGCGATGCGCTGTACCCGGCCCTGACGGACGATATGTTTGATGGACCGCAATTGTTCCAGTTCCGCCTTGGTGACCGTTGCGCAACGGTACATGGTGGGCTCCACCTCGTCGTCGAAGCGCAGCAACTGTCCGTACTCAGCCACCCGGGTAAAAATTTCCGCGATGGTTTCCGATTCAGCGATGGCCTGGGTCTGCAGCGCAAAGCCGCGGCCCACGGACTCGCTGAACATATCACCGGGCTGAATATTGGCGCGGTCGAGAAGCCATGAGTCTCTGGGCATGATCCAGGTGATGGCGTCGGGGCTGACGTTGTTCTTCAGCAGAAACAGGCAGGCATCCATGCCTGTTTTGCCGGCACCGACAATAACGTACCGCTGGTACTGACCGGTGACCCGGGGCAGGGCGTTGGGCGGCTGGCAATGGGCGTTATCATCAACCTGGTACTGGGGCGGCCGGATGGACGGGACGGTAACGTTCATGTAAGTGGCGTCCACGGTTTTTTTCGCGTGCACCTGAAACTGCGCGTCCGACACCAGCGAGTGAAAGCGGCCGTCACCATCGTATTCACACATGGGGAAGTACTGCACCCGGCCGGACGGCAGGAACTGCTGTTGCATGACCTGATCAAAATAGGCGCACACTTCGCTGTTGGTGGCCAGTTCAAACAGCCCTTTGTTCCAGCCCGTCTGGTCGATGGTATCGCTGCCCAGATGTTTGCTGTTGACACCGTAAAACGCGGAAGGCTGGTGCAGGCGCACGTAGGGATATGCGTCGTTCCAGTGGCCGCCGGGCTGGTGATGGCGGTCGAGTATCACCACGCTGGCGTCACTTTCTTCGACTAACACATCGGTGAACGCCATACCCATGGCGCCGCTCCCCACCACCAGATAGTCCGCGGTCAGTTCCTGTAAACTCATTTGTTGTCTCAGCCTCCCCTGATCAACCTGCCCGGCATGCTGCCGGTATGTTCGCCGTTTTCGTAGGTTACTTCGCCGTTACACACGGTAGCCCGGTAACCGCGCGCTTCCTGAATCAAACGCTTGCCGCCCGCCGGCAGGTCGTAGACCATGCGCGGGTTTTCCAGGGCCAGGTTGCCGTAGTCGATCAGGTTCAGATCCGCCTTGTAGCCGGGTGCAATGACCCCGCGGTCCTGCAGGCCGTAAACCCGCGCCGTGTCCTGGGTCATTTTATGTACCACGTGTTCCAGCCCAAGCAGCGGGCCGCGGCTGCGGTCGCGGGTAAAGTAGCTGAGCATATAGGTGGGCACACTGGCGTCTACCAGCACCCCGCAGTGGGCGCCGCCGTCAGACAGACCAAATACGCTGAGGGGATTTTCGATGGCCGCCCGTTGGGCTTCCAGATCCCCCGGATAGTTGCCGAACAGTACCAGTAAGGGGATGCCCGCGGCCATGGTGTCCATCATGACTTCCAGCGGGTGCACACCCTGTTCCGCTGCCGCCGCGGCCAATGTGTCCGCGGCCGAAGGTTCATAGCTCAGCCGCTCATCCATAATGTAGATGCTGTCGTAGCTGTTCATCATGCGCACCGCGTCGCGGTTTTTCGGCGGTGTGGGTGTTTCTGTCAGCACCCGCTGGCGGAACGCCGGGTCCAGCAGGGCGCGCTGCCGCTGGGCCAGCGGCAGGTGATGGATTTCCCGGTAGGCAGCGTGCTGGCGCATGGGGTTAATGGTGCCTTCCAGGGTCATGAGGATGGAAGCCGGGCGCGCGCCAACCTGGGGCCGCAGATTATATCCCTCACCGTGCAGGTGGTCCGCCAGGTCCCAGATGGCGGCCGCACCCGGGGTAACCAGGGTGGTCACCGTGCGCCCGGTGGTACGCGCGATATGCTCGATCCAGGACAGTTCTTCCGCATCGTTGAGGTGGTCGGAGATGATTTCAATGGTGCCGTGGCCCATGCCCGCAAAGGCGTCGCCAATGGTGCACATTTCCGCGGCGCTGGCGTGGGTACCCGGCACCACGTTGCCGGCCTTATCCACGTGGCCGTAGAAACGCGAAGTGGAAAAGCCCAGCGCACCGGCCTGCAGAGCCTCGCGGGTCAGGTCGCGCATCTGCGCCATGTCCTCGGTGCCGGCATCGTCGTAACAGCGGTCACCCATCACATAATGGCGGATGGCAACGTGGGGCACCTGGGCGCCGACATCCACGCTGTAGGGGGTATCAATGGCATCCAGGTATTCGGGGAATGTTTCCCAGGTCCACGGCACGCCTTCGTGCAGAGCAGTGCCGGGAATGTCCTCCACACTCTCCATCAGCGCCACCAGTTCCGCTTCGTTGCCTTTGTGCACGGGCGCAAAGCCAACCCCGCAGTTGCCCATCACCACGGTGGTCACGCCGTGCCAGCAACTGGGGGTAACCTGTTTGTCCCAGCACACCTGGCCGTCGTAGTGGGTGTGGATATCAACAAACCCCGGGGTCAGCAGGTCGCCGTCAGCGTCGATGGTACGCCGGGCTTTCAGGTCGGTACCGCCGGCGGTGTTAACCGCGGCGATTTTACCGTCTTTAACCGCCACATCGCCGGTAAACAGTTCCGCCCCGGTGCCGTCAGCTATACGCGCATTGCTGATCAGCAGGTCGTACCTGCCGCTTGCATTGCTGCCGCTGGTGTCGCTCATGCGGGCGCCCTCACGCTGGTTATGAGCGCTTTAATCTAGCAGATTTCCCCCGCCCGGGTCGCCTTTATCTAAAACTGCGCGGTGTCCGCCGGCTCGTCGACAATCTCGTTTTCAATGTAACCCAGGCCTTCGATTTCCACCCGGACTATGTCGCCGGCGGCCAGCGCGCTGGGCGGCTTCATGGCCATGCCGACCCCGGAAGGAGTGCCGGTGACCACCACGTCACCCGGTTCCAGGGTGAAGGCGGTGGAAAGAAAGGAGAGAATCTCATAACAGTTGAAAATGAGGTCGCTGGTATTGGTGTCCTGCCGTACCTCGCCGTTAACCAGGGTACGCAGGCGCAGATTGTGAGGGTCCAACTCGTCAGCGGTGACCAGGGCCGGCCCCAGCGGACAGTGAGTATCCCAGGACTTACCCATGGTGAACTGCGGAGGCGTGCCGCGCAGCTGCCAGTTGCGCACGCTGACGTCGTTGTTAATGCAGTAGCCGGCGATGACCTCAGCCGCTTTGTCTTCAGGCACCCGCCGGCAGCGTTTGCCGATAATAAAGGCCAGCTCACCCTCGTAGTCCAGCATTTTGGTTTCCGCCGGATTGTGCACCGGATCGTAGGGCCCGTTAATGGAAGTATTCTGCTTGGTGAAAATGATCGGGTGGGAGGGTATCTCCATGCCGCTTTCTTCCGCATGGGCACGGTAATTTAAGCCCACGGCGAGAATTTTGCCGGGCCGCAGCACCGGGCTTTCCAGTTTTACCGCCGCCAGGTCAAAATCGGGGCTGCCGTCCGCCGCCTCCCGGGCGGCCTGCATGGCGGGCTCCCCGGCATTCAGAAAAGCCGCCACCTCTGTCGGCAGCGATGGCGCGGCGCGGCTCAGGTCGATGATGCCGTTACCGGCAAGGATACCCATGCGGGTGTTGGCGTTTTCGGTAAAGGTAACCAGTTTCATTCAGGGTCCTCCGGGAAGAGTAGTTGCGCCAGGGCGTCAGCATGTTCAGTGACCACAGCTTCGTCCAGCGGATCGATGCCGGCCACCAGTTTTGATTCCGGCGCCATGCAGAAGATCAGCGTGGCGGCGCCGGTGAGAATGTAATAGAAGTGGTGGTAGTCCATTTGCGGGGCCGCGCCGAGGCTCTGCGCTTCGCTGTACAGCCTTTTCAACTGGTTGTACCAGGGGCTGACAATCTCCTCCACCAGCCAGCGCAGGCGCCAGTCGTTGTCGGTGCCTTCTTTGATCATCAAGCGGTTGACTTCCGGGTGCCGCGCGCAGAAGCGGACGTGGGCGCGCACCAGAAAACGCAGCCGGCCGGCCGGGTCGGTATTTTCCAGGTTTTTCAGGGTATGCCCGATTTCCCGGGTGGAACGCTCCAGCAGGTGGGCTGCCGCCGCTTTCCAGAGATTTTCCTTGCTGCCGAAGTGATATGAAATAAGCCCCCGTTTCACACCGGCGGCGGTCTCTATATGACGGGTGGAGGAAGCGTCGTAGCCTTGCCGGGAGAAACATTCAATTGCGGTTTGCAGCAGCAGCCTACGGGTCGCCTGGCCGCGTTCCTGGGAAGATTTTTGCGCTGCGGTGTTCATGATCGATGGGCGGGCGTGATGACATTGGACGAGTTGCGATTCTACACAGTACTTGTCGATTGGCAAGTTTTTATGTAAATTATTCGTCAATCGACGAAATTAGAGGTGGCTACATGACCGCAACTTCAGACGCGGCTCCGCACCGGGGCATTGCTGACATTCTTTACGTACGCTTCCAGGTGGAGGATCTGCAGAGTCAGGCGCAGTTTCTGCGCGACTTTGGATTTTTTGTGGAACAGGTTGACGGCCTGCTGCTGGCCCGCGGCACCGACGCCAACCGCTATTGTTATGTGGCTGAACAGGGCCCGAATAAGTTTGTGGAGGTGGGATTTGAAGCTCTGAGCCGGGCACATCTGGAACAGATTGCCGCCATGGAAGACGCGCCGGTGGAAGCGCTGGAGTTGCCGGGCGGTGGTGCCGGCGCGCTGCTGCACGATCCGGACGGCACCCCGGTGCGGGTGGTGCACGGCATCGACCAGCCGCAGCCGATAGAGCCGCCCAGCCGGCCGCCCCTGAATAGCGGCGGCCAGCGCCACCGTTTTGGCGAACGTGTCACATTCAGCAGCGGTGATGCGTCGGTAAAACGACTGGGCCATTGCGTGCTGTATGTGAAAGACTTCCGCACCAGCGAAGCCTGGTACAAGAGCCGCTTGAGCATGCTCACCAGCGATGAAATCACCGGTGAGAGTGAAGATAAACCCACCGGCGCGTTTTTGCGCTGCAATCGGGGAGAGGTATATGTCGACCACCACACGCTGTTTCTCATTAACGCGGGGCGCAGCGGATTTAACCACGCCGCGTATGAAGTGGCCGACTGGGACAGTCTGCTGATGGGCCATGATGTCCTCAAGAAACAAGGTTATGAACACGCCATGGGCATAGGCAAACATCTGCTGGGCAGTCAGGTATTTGATTACTGGCAGGACCCGGCGGGTTTTACCCTGGAACACTTCACGGACGGTGACCTGTTTAACGAAGCCAACGGCTCCGCGGTGGCGACCCCGGAGGTAGCCTTCAGCTCCCATTGGGGTGCGGGGGTCGGATGAGCGGTAAAACAAGGCCGCGCACCCTGCAGGAGATGCATGAGCGCAGCAAGCTGCTGTTTACTCCGGAGGTGATCAAGCAGGGGCTGGCCATGCAGTTGCGGCCCACTGATGTAGTGATTACGCCCTATGGCAAAAGCGGCACCACCTGGACCCAGCAGATTGTGCACACGCTGAGAACCGGCGGGGACATGGATTTTGACGATATCTCCCGGGTGGTGCCGTGGATCGAAACCAGCGCCGGCCTGGGCATTGATCTGCAGGCTGAACAGAAAGCCGATCCGCGCGCTTTCAAGAGTCATCTGGGCTGGGATCAGGTGCCCAAAGGAGGGCGTTATATCAATGTGGTACGCGATCCCGGGGATGCCGCGGTGTCGATGTTTAAATTTCAGGAAGGCTGGTTTCTGGAACCCGGCTGTGTCGGCCTGGATGAATACGTACAGGCGGAGTTTCTCGGCCCGCGCAACTACTTCAAGCACCTGCGCTCCTGGTGGCCGCGCCGCAATGAGGCGGATGTGTTGTTCATGGCTTACGAGCACATGCTGCAGGATCCGCGCCGCACGGTGCAGCGGATTGCTGAGTTTATCGAGGTGCCGCTGGACGAAGCGCTGCTGCAGTTAACCCTGGAGCATAGCTCCATCGAGTTTATGTTGCGCCATAAAGACCGTTTTGACGATGCGCTGCTGCGCGCCCGCAGCGAAGAAGTGTGCGGGCTGCCGGCGGGCAGCGACAGCGCCAAGGTGCGTAATGGCAAAGCCGGCGAAAAATTGATGCTGTCGGCGCAGACCCGGCAGCTCATGCAAGCCGCCTGGCAGGAGGAAATAAGCGCTGAATTGGGTTTTGCTGACTATGCTGCGCTGATTGCTGAACTCTAGGCCCCGGAAATCTGCTTGATTAAAAATGAAACGCGTTTCAAGATAGCGTTTCATCCGCTTTACGTGAGAGGGCTAAATGAGCAGCACCGTGCAGAACGGCGTGCGTACCATGGACGATGCGTTTGCCAAAATGCTGGATGCGGACAGCAACCCGCAGAACATCACCGCTGCCTTGCGGCGAAATTCACCGCTGCCGCCGGGCCCGTCGCTGGTGCCGGTGGGCCGCTACATAGACCGTGCTTACCACGAACTTGAAAAAGAACATCTGTGGAGCCGGGTGTGGCAGATGGCGGCCCACGAAGACGACTTCGCTGAGGTTGGTGACGTGGTGCCCTACGACATTGCCACCCGTTCCTATCTGCTCGTCAAAACCGGCGAAGATGAATTTAAGGCTTACTACAACGCCTGCCTGCACCGCGGCCGCAAACTGCGTGAGAAACGCGCCAAAGGCCTGGATGAGATCCGCTGTCCGTTCCACGGCTGGGCGTGGAACCTGGATGGGACTTTGAAGCAGGTGCCCTGCGCCTATGATTTTGCCGGCCTCGACCGCGAGCAGGAGTCGCTGCCGGAAGTCAAAGTCGGGCGCTGGGGGCGGTTCATTTTTATTAACCCGGATCCGGACTGTGCGCCGTTGGAAGATCACCTGGGTGATCTGGCCGACCACTTTGAACTGCTGCCCTACGAGCGCCGGTTCAAACAGGCGCACGTGGCTAAAGTGATCCGCGCTAACTGGAAAGTGGTGCAGGAAGCTTTCATGGAGTCATATCACGTGCTCATGACCCATCCGCAGATCCTCACCGGCGGCGCCCACGACCTGTGCACCAAGTATGATGCCTTCGGCAATTACTCCAGGGCCATCCGCTGCGGGGCGTTGGAAACCGAAGGGCTGCCGGCCTGGGAACCGGTGGCCACGGAAAACGGCACAACCTGCCTGCGCCACCCCTTAAACGGCTGGGTATACGAGCATGTGGGTGACGGCGTGGTGCAGGTCACTACCCCCAAGGGTAAAAGCGGCAAATTCACCACCCAGGCGGAGTGGCTGGAGGGTGAGTTGACCGACGCCAACCCGCATCTGTGTTTGTGGGCGGGGGGCTGTCAGTTGCCGGAGTCCGCGCCGGCGCCCCGGGCGCGGGATCTGAAGCTGTCTGAAGAAGAACAGCAGCAACTGGGTGAAGTGCCCATGCGCGTGCTGCAGGCGCGCATGCAGAGGCAGTTGCTGAAAGATGTGGTGCCGTCCATAGCGGACGGCATCCCGGATGTGGAACTGCACTCTTCGATGTACTTTACGGTTTTTCCCAACTGGCATCCCTGGGGTTCTTTTAACCTCATCAACTACCGCTTCCGGCCCAACGGTGACAACCACGAAGAGTGCATCATGGAGTGTATGTACATGGCTCCCATTCCCGAGGATGGCGAATACACCCCGGTGCGGGAAATTCACTGGCTGGATGCGGACGATGATTGGACCAACGCGCCGGAACTGGGCATGCTGACAAAAATCTTCAACCAGGATCTGCGCAACCTGCCGTTTGTCTTTCAGGGCATGAAAGCCACGGCGCGGGAACACCTGCGGGTGGGTGACTACAACGAGCTGAAGCTGCGCCACTTCCATGATCTGTACGGCAAGTGGGTGGAACAACAGGTCCTGCGTGATCCGCAGAACTGAGGGAGAAAATTGTGAATGAAGATAATCCGGTAGCCCTGATTACCGGTGCGGCAACCGGTATCGGTGCCGCATCCGCCCGTCTGCTGGCCGCCCAGGGTGTGCGGGTGGCGGTTTGTGACGTCAATGCGGAGGCCGGCACCGCGCTGGCGGCGGAAATTGACGGCATGTTCCTGCCCTGTGACGTGACCGACTTCGCTGCGGTGGAGGCGGCGGTGGCGGCTTGTGAGGCGGACCTGGGGGTGCCGGACTACGCCCATCTCAACGCCGGCATCATGACGGTGCCCACCGGTGATACATTTCTTGCCATCGAAGACGTCAGCGCTGAGCAGTACCGGCGCATAGTCGGGGTCAATCTGGACGGTGTCTTCCATGGCGTTAAATGCCTGCTGCCGAAAATGCGCGGCAAGGGTGGCGCCATCACCATTACCGCTTCCATTGCGGCATTCGGCATGTTGCCTATCGATCCCATGTACTCAGCCACCAAACACGCACTGGTGGGCTTTGCGCGCAGTGTTGCCGAGGCCAACGCCGGCGGTAACGTGCGGGTTAACGTCATCTGCCCGGGCGTGGTGGATACCGCCATTGTCCCCGACGCTTTCCGCGACCCGGCCACCATCATGCCGCCGGAGGAACTGGCGGCGGAAGTAGTGGACCTGTTGCGCCAGGGTGCAAACGGTGAAGTACGGGCCAAGGTGACCGGCCGGCCGGCATTTGTGGTGGCGCCGATCGACGTCAACGCCTGACGGTTCTGTTTGCCATTCTGTTCCCGGACCTGTTCCCGGACGCAAAATGTTCCCCAACGCAAAAAATGGAATTATGCTGAGCCGGGCGGGTACGCAATTGCCCCGGCAATAACGTTTGAACCGGCGGCGGCGTTTACCGGCCATAGCATTTGCCCCATCATATTTGGCCCACCAAGAGGGGAACAACCATGGCGGACGAACTGGGGTTCAAGCCGGCGCTTGAACTGGCAGCGCTGATTGCGCAGAAACAGATCAGCTCGGTGGAGCTGACGAATTACTTCATCCAACGTATTGAAGCCAGTGCTGAAAGCCTGAACGCGGTGGTGGTGCAGGATTTTGAGCGGGCGTTAGCCCAGGCCGTGGCGGCGGATGAGACCCTGGCGGCAGGCGGCGAGGTTGGGCCGCTGCACGGCCTGCCCATGACCATCAAAGAGTCTTATAACATAGAAGGGTTAAAAACCACCTGGGGGTTTCCCATGTGGAAAGATATGGTTGCCGCCGCTGACAGCGACGTGGTGCGCGCGTTCAAGGCGGCGGGGGCGCACTTCATGGGCAAAACCAATGTGCCGCTGATGCTGTCCGATTACCAGAGCTACAACGAGATCTACGGCCAGACCAACAACCCCTGGCACCCCGGCTGCACTCCGGGCGGGTCCTCAGGCGGCTCAGCGGCGGCGCTGGCTGCCGGTCTGACCGGGCTGGACAGCGGTTCGGACATTGGCGGCTCGATCCGCAATCCGGCTCACTATTGCGGTGTTTACGGTCACAAACCCACCTGGAATATCGTTTCCATGGCCGGCCACGCGCCGCCGGTGGTGCAACTGTACGGCGAAGTTGATGTGGCGGTGGTGGGGCCGCTGGCGCGCAGCGCCGCGGACCTGCGGCTGGCACTGGCGTTAACCGCCGGCCCCATGGAACTGGCAGCGGACGGCTGGCAGCTGCAGTTGCCGCCGCCGCGGGCGCAAAGGCTGCAGGACCTGCGGG
>JANQOA010000063.1 GCA_028279305.1 Pseudomonadales bacterium | reverse complement strand
GGGGGCGCACACGCCGCCGACACCAGTGTGGATTCCAGCCCGTTTACCAGCGGACCATCTTACTTCCGCATGACCGTACTAGACCGGGACCATGTCAGCCTGCACCGGGACATCTGGCTGAACGGCGAACGCACCCTGCAGGGGTTTGTGATCAACATCAACCGCTTTCTCGGGGACGTTGTACAGCAGCCATTTACCACCAGTGCTATCAGTGAAAACAACGATCTCTCTATCGCCCTAGGCGGACAGGTCATTTCGCAAACGCAAACGAAGCGCGGGGTATCCTACGATCTGACCCCGGAAGACGTAGCGGGCAGCGAACGCATTCTGCAACGCACCCTGTCCGCGCCGTTCGAGAGTATTGAGTTAATCATCAGCAGCAGCGCCTTACCGCTGGGGCCGAGCTTCAACGTGCTGGTGTACACCACGCTGGTACTGTTTGCACTGCTGATCGCGGGTTTCTTCCTGCTCAAACGTTTGTCGAACAAGTCGATCGATATCGCCCAGAACCAGCAGGACTTTGTCGCGGCGGTCACCCACGAGTTGAAAACCCCGCTCACCTCAATTCGCATGTACGGGGAAATACTGCGCAGCGGCTGGGCTGACGAAGAGAAGAAGAAAACCTACTACGACTTTATCTTCTTCGAAAGTGAACGCCTCAGCCGTCTGGTCAGCAACGTATTGCAGCTGGCGAGGATCACCCGGGGTACCGAGCAACGATCTAACACAACGGCGCACCGGGTTGGCCAGCTCTGCGAGGTAATCCGGAGCCAGGCACAGGCCCAGGCTGCGGCCGCCGGATTCGAGCTGCAGACGGAATTTGACCCCGCCCTTGCTGATAACCACATTCTGTGCGATCCGGATGCGTTGCAACAGGTGATGATGAACCTGGTGGACAACGCCATTAAGTTCTCAACCGGCACCGCAGAGCAGCAGGTACGTTGCGGGGTCCGCCAGGGGCGCACCGGTATTGTGTTTTTTGTACGCGATTTCGGCGCCGGTATCGCCAGACAGGACATGAAGAAGATATTTCAGCTGTTCTACCGGGGTGAAGATGAGTTGACCCGGGAAACCGTCGGCACGGGGATCGGCCTGGCGCTGGTCGCAACACTCGTTGAGCAGATGCAGGGCCGGGTTGATGTTGTTAACAAATCTCCCGGCGCGGAATTTACCGTGACGCTGCAATCTGCTGATGACTGACTTCCCCCGCCTGTCATTCGCAATCCGCCGTATCGCGCCGGCAGTGCTCACAGCTGTCATCCTGCTGGGGCTGCCACGTCCTGCAAATGCATGTAGTTGCCGCCCCCTGCCAGAGGATGTACATACCGCTGTGGAACAGGCAGCAGCTGAAGCGGATGCGGTGTTCAGCGGTACGGTCACCGCCCGGCAGACGTCAAACAACCGGGGAGGACAGATACAGGAGTCGACCGTTTCGGTTGACCGGGTGTGGAAGGGCGCCGTGCCGAATCAGGTTGTCTTCCGCATCAACACCACGTGTTGCATGTGCGGCATGGCGTTGGACCCGGATCAGCGCTATCTGTTTTTCGCCTGGCTCAATAAAGACCGTACCTGGTCCACCAATATCTGTTCGCTGACACAACCCCTTGATGAGCAGACGGACACGATGGGTCAAACCGTTCTGCGGGTATTACAGGAAGCATTCCCGGATACTTAGGAGTCTGTTGAAAAATGATTCTGGCAAATCATTTTTCACCCACAGCGCATCCATGCGCCGTGGGACCCAACGACAAATCAATCACTCAGGTGATTGATTTGCGCTTCGCCATCCATGGCGAGAAGCTATCAGCCTGTTTTTCAACAGGCTGCTAGATTTACCTGTTATTTACCCAACCTGCCAAAGCTGGTATCTATACTGGACTGCATATCCATTGACGGAGCAGGTTTTTGTTCAACACGTTGTCGAAGACATTGATCCGGTTTGCCGCTGTTGCATCCATGTGTGCAGTGTCCTGTTCCAGTCAGGCTGCGGAACTGCAGCGCAACCACGTGCACAACTACGTGGAGGAAGCCATGGTGGGTTTCCTGTTCCACGAATTGGGCCATGCGTTCATGGATATATTCGACCTGCCCAAGATCGGCCCCCAGGAAGATGTTGCCGATCAATTTGCCGCTTACCTGATGCTGAATGTGACGGCATCCGACTTCGGTTACGACAGCATGGCGGCTTTTTCCCTGTATATGCACGACGACCAGAAGAACTTTCAGGATGCAAGCGGCCGCATCAACCTCTTAGCCGTGGTAGACGAACACACCATGGGTGCCCGGCGCGCCTTCAACATGCTCTGCTTCTTCTACGGCGCCATGCCGAAAAAATACACGCCCCACATGGATGCCCTCAAGGTGCCTGACAAGCGGCGCAAATTCTGCACTCATGACTATCAGGACGCGGAACGCGGCTGGACGCGTTTATTACAGCCACATCTGCGATCCAGGGCCGAACAGGCAAAGATGCTCGAACAATTCAGTAAAGGACGCGCCGTGGATCTTTCCGTGCCCGGTTTGCGGGTGACCTATGTGCCGGAACACGGTGAACGCCTGGACGGACGCTCCATTTATCAGAATGAGCATCTGCGATTTCACATGATCAATCAGGTGGCAGCCGTACTCTCAGCCTTTTACCGTTTTGAATACGATGTCGACATCTTTGTGCGGCGCTGTAACAAGGTGAATGCATCCTGGAACCCGGGAGAGAAGCGGATCGAAATGTGTCTTGAGTTGTTTGACTATGTCGCTGATCTGTACATCAAAAACCACGGCAAACGGGCCGCCGACTGGTGGACCGGGTCGCAGACTCTCAACAGGGGGCCGCAGGTCAAGGCCCATGGTGTATGGCGTTCCGACGAAGGGGTTGTACTGCGCCTGAAACCGGGGTTCTTTCACGTCAGCCACCCTGGGTCGGACGTACCCGAGCGCCTGGGCGAATGGGGTGGTACCGCTGACGGTCGCATCTGGCTGATCGAAACACACCGCGCGGGCGAAGCGTGTTTCAACCCAGGTTGCACCCCTCTGCACAGCTTTGCCGGAAGTTTGCGCATCGCGGAGGATACGCCGGAGCGTAACTATATCAACCGCGGTGAGCTGACCGGTTATCTCTCGGGAGACAGGCTGCGGGTGAACGGTGTGGCGTTCCAAAGATTCCCGGGCGAACTCGTCGAACCGGCAACATCCGCGGAGCCGGAGAGCACGTTTTTTGAACAGGCTTACAAGAACATCTTTGGAGAGTCACCATGAAAGTCATTGCCGCCTTGTTTGTACTCTACTTTCTGCTGGGGTTCTGGTACACGCGAACCGCAGATCAGGGTACGTGCCCGGTTGATCTGGTGAACTGGGTTGAACACTGGTGGGACCCCAACGACTGTCCGGCGCCATCCGCTGAGGAACTGGCAGAGCGGGAAAGAAACCGTCAGACCGCAGAGCGAATGACCGATTTCCAGGAATCACTGCGTAGCGGCGATACACCAGGAGGAGATGATCTGTTGGGGGATATGCAAGCGACAGCCAGCCGCGCCCTGGAGGATTGCCGTCCGGACATGCTGACCCCGGCGAACGCCGAACAGGTAGCTCAAGCATGTACGCATGTGCTGAATGGTGTGCTTCCAGCCCTGTCTCCAGCAACTGGTGAACGCAGAACAGAAGCGTTGCTGGTACGCGCCAATGCCCGCCGCCATACCGAAGATCAACAGGAC
>JANQOA010000051.1 GCA_028279305.1 Pseudomonadales bacterium | reverse complement strand
AGCGTCGATGAAGTGGACGCGCTGGTGTTTTCCGGCGCCAGCAAGTCGGTTTCGCGGGTACCGGGAGCTGCTCCCATGATATGCACCGCGGCTACCGCGGGTTGCGCAAACAGGCAGGCGGTGGTGCCGCTGAGCACCTTGTGATCTTCAGCGTGACCGATGGTGACGCCGGCAATCGGGATGTCGAACTGCGCTGCCATGCCTGGAGTGTATTGCATTTGCAGACTCGAACTCTAGCCTGGGGATTGATACTCTGGAGCGGTTCCCGCCGGCGGGCGGGATGCTGGGAGGAAAAGCAGTGAACACACCTGTTACTCAAGCGATTGCGCTGCAGCCGCTGGTGCGCCGCCACGCGGAGGCCAACGAACGGCAACGGCACCTGTCCGCGGAGGTGGCGGAGGCGTTTGCCCGGAAGGGTTTGTATCGTATCGCCGCGCCCCTGGATGCCTTTGGTTCGGAAGCGGATCCGCTGACCCAGGTGGAGACCATTGAAGCTGTCGCCTGCGCAGACGGCAGTGCGGCATGGAATCTGATGATCGGCATCGAGAGTTTTGGCCTGATTGCGCCGGGATTTGTTGAATGCCGGCATCTGCTGGAAGACCCCATGGTGGTGATGTGCAGTTCCACAGCGGCGGTGGGGCGGGCCGATAAAGTGGAAGGCGGCTACCGGGTATCCGGGCAGTGGCAGTTTGTCAGCGGTTGCCATAACAGCAGCATTTTTGGCGCCACGGTGCGCATCTGG
Source organism: Pseudomonadales bacterium (assembly GCA_028279305.1). Taxonomy (GTDB): domain Bacteria; phylum Pseudomonadota; class Gammaproteobacteria; order Pseudomonadales; family Azotimanducaceae; genus UBA4421. Next base: position 23,449 of record JANQOA010000051.1, on the reverse strand, counting down.
CAGAACGGTGAGCGGCTGGAAGAGATCCCCAACCGCTACGCCATCCTGCAGCAACCGGACTGGCGCATCCTTGATACCTGGTACACGGGTGGTTTATGCGGCTCCGGTTCCCATGATGTGATGGTGGAAGATGCTTTTGTGCCGGACTCGCAGCTTATTGCACCCATCGGCGGCACCCGGCACAGCTCTCCGTTGCTGAACTTTCCCCTGGGTGCGCGCCTGGCGTATAACAAAGTGGGCATAGCATGGGGTCTGGCGCGGGCGGCTATAGACGCGTTTGTTGAACTGGCGGAGGGCAAGGTGCCGCGGTTCAGTTCGCGGGGCTTGCGCGACCGGCCCCGCGCTCAGCGGGCGGTAGCCGAGGCGGAAGCGCGTTTCCGCAGCGGCCGCGCGCTGGTGGTGGAACTGCTGGACGAAATGTGGCAGCTGGTACAGGCCCGCGGCCACATTACCAGCAAACAAAGGGCGTTGTTTCAGCTCGCCTGTTCGGATTCGGTAAGAGGTTGTATCGAGGCGGTCAGTACCGTGGTTGAAGCGGCCGGCACCAGCGCCAACCAGCAGGGACATCCGCTGGAGCGCATCAGCCGCGACATCCGTGTTGTCGGCCAGCACATCACCGTGGCGCCGCACAATATAGAAGATGCCGGCCGCATCCTGCTGGGCCTGCCGGCCCAGGAGATGATGCTGGCGGGGATGACAGGGAACTAAGCGGCGCTGATCAGCCGGACAGCATGCGCACTTCCCGCTGCGGGAAGGGGATGGCCACCTGTTCCGTGCGGAACGCTTCGAATACCGCCAGATTAACCTGATGCACCGTATGGAAGTAGTTGCCGGTGGGGGCCCAGTAGCGGTACTCGATGTTCACGCTGGAATCGGCAAACTCGCAGATGCCCACCTCCGGGGATTTGCTTTTGATGACATTGTCCTGGGCATTCAGCACCCGGCGGATAATGCTGATGGCCTTGTTAGGGTCTTCTGCGTAAGCGATGCCGATGACCCCTTCTACAATGCGGTTCTCCTCCGAGTTGGAGTGAATCTCCCCCATAATATGTTTGTTGGGAATGGTGATCAGCTCACCGTCTTCCGCGCGCAGCTGGGTCGCCGCCAGGGTGATTTCCTCCACCTGGCCGGAGCAGCCCTGGGTGTTGATGGTGTCTCCCACCCGGTACATGCGGGTCAGGATGATCATCAGACCGGCGCCGTAGTTGGACACCGGCCCCTGCAGCGCCAGACTCAAGCCCACCGCCACACCGCCGATGGCGGCAATCATGGGCGTAATGGAGATGCCCAGCTGGCTCAGGGCAACAATGCCGAACATCACCAGAATGATCAGTTTCACCGTGGAAGCAATAAACTGACGCAGGGTGATGTCTACATTGCGCTTTTCCTGAATGCGCAACAGCAGGTTCGATACCCAGCGGCCGATCAGGAAACCGGCGATTATGACCAGTACCGCACCGAACAGTTGAAATGAGTAGCCGACCAGAAATTCCACCGCCACCTGATAAATCTGCGCGATGAAGTCGAATTGTTGACTGATTTGTTGTTCCACGGTGTGTCCTCCTGTTGTAGCCGCGGGGTCAGGCCGTCTCCACCTGAGCCAGTCGGGAGATTTTGTCGTGATCGCTGCTGGTTTTCCATAAGCGCAGGCCCACCGCCACGGCAACCAGCGACAGGCCCACGGTCAGGCCGGTCCAGTAGCCGTAGACGCCGGGCGCCAGCCCCGGCAGCAGCAGGCCTTCCGCCAGTGCGTAACCCAGCGGCACCGCCACAAACCAGTAACCCAGTAAACCGGCGTACATGGGCATCTGGGTGTCCTTGTAGCCGCGCAGCGCACCGATGGTAACCGCCTGGCTGTCGTCCACAAGCTGGTATATGGCAATAAAGATCAGCAGCACGGCGGCAATTTCCACCACCGCCGGATCCGTGGTGAAGATGCTGATCAGATGGTAGCGCAGAGCGATCAGTACCACGCTCACCACCAGCGCATAGCCGATGGAGAATTTCCATACCGTGGCGGCGGTGGCCCGGGCCGCGTAATAATCGCGGGCGCCGACATGGAAGCCCACGCGGATGCTGGCGGCCGCGCCAAGACTCATGGGAATCACGTAAGTTGCCCAGTTGATGTTGCCGGCCACTGAGTTGGCGGCCACCTCAGCTACGCCGATGCGCGCAATCAGCAGGCCCACCACGGAAAATACAGCCATCTCAAGAAACACGGTTAAGCCGATAGGCACCCCCACCCGCAGGATGCTTAGAATGGTGGCGAAGTGCGGCCATTGAAAGTGCTCAAACAGGCGGGTCTGGCGAAAGTAAGGCATCCGCAAAACCAGCATCATAAGGCCCAGTTCCACCCAGAAGACAATCGCCGTGGCGTAGCCGCAGCCCACCCCGCCCAGTTCCGGGAAACCAAAATTGCCGTAGATAAACGCGTAATTCAAAAACGCGTTCAGCGGTAACATGGCCCCGGCAATCAGCATCGGCGGCACCGTTTTACCCAGACCTTCCGAAACGTGCCGCAGGGCGACGTAAAAGACAATGGCCGGTGCGCCCCAGGCCACCGCGGACAGGTACTCTGCAGCCACCCGGCCGGCTTCCGGGTCTACCCCCACGGCGGCGTAGATGGGGGAAACATTCAGCAGCACCAGCATCAGCAGGCTGCTGGTGGCCACGCAGATCCACAGCCCCTGACGTATCTGATGGCCAACGTCTTTCATTCGCTGAGCGCCGCGCAGCTGGGAAGAAATTGGGGTTAACGCCATGGTGGTGCCGGTCAGCAGCATGAACACCGGCCACAACATCATGCCGCCCAGGGATACCCCGGCCAGGTCCACGGAACTGTAGTGGCCGGCCATCGCGGTGTCGATCAGGCCGGTGAGCATGATAAACAGCTGGGTGAGGATCATCGGCCCACCTAACTTCAGCACCTCGCGCAGCTCTTGTCTGAAGTTAAAATTCCGTGTGGTCAATACGCACCTGTTGTCCGGTGTGTTAAATGTTTGCAATTTGTCGGCAAAAAAGCGCCCAGGTTGTTCAGCCGCGCTGCCCGGCCGCGTATCATACCCAATATGTCAGCATGGATTGGAAGTTCTATGGCAATCGAGTGGGTGGTATTAATTGGGTTGGCGTCACTGCTGGCCGGGGTGGGCGGTACGCTGCTGGCCCTGCGCGGCGGCGCCGGTAAAAGCCGGGTGAAAGAGCTGGAAGGCCAGCTGCAGCAGGCCCAGGACGAGCTTACGGATTACAAGGGTGAGGTGTTCAACCAGTTTTCAGCGACCGCGGCGCGCTTTAAAGAGCTGGACCGCAGTTACCATGCCCTGCACCAGCAGCTGGCGGAAAGTTCGGTATCTTTGTGCGGCGACCAGGCAACTCCGCTGCTGGCCCATACGCCGGATGCCGAGGATGCGGCAGACGATGTGGCAAGCGAGGTGGAAAGCAAAGACGCTGCAAACAAAGCAGCCGCGGAATCGGTGGTAGCCGCAGCCGCGGCGGAGGCGGTGGACACGGAAGCGGTAGACGTGGACGACGCTGAAACTGTTGTTGCTGAAGCTGCGTCCGCCGCCGCATCAGCGGCTGAAGAAGGCCGTAAAAATGATGCCGTCACCGCTGAAACGGTGACTGAAGAAGTGGCGGAAGAATTGGCTGAGCTGGCGGAAGAGTTGGCCCAGGACGTCACCGCGGACGGCACAGCGGACAAAGCTGAGAGCGTAGACCCCGGCGATGCTGAAAAAGGCGGTGCTGAAAAAGTGGCTGATATCGTGGTGCCGGAAACGACCGAGGCAGCGGCAGCCGGGCCGGCCGGGGACAAGCCACCCCGGGACAATACGCCCCAGGATGATGTGCCCACTCTGACGGTAGAACCGACGGTGGAACCAACGATTGAACCGCCGGAGCAGGCACCGCTGCCGGAAAACGAGAAAAGGCCCGCTTCCGGCTTCTAAAACCCTACAGCCGGAAGTTCACCCGCAGAAAAGCATTGCGCCCCCGCCCGGGCAGACGCTCGCCGACCGGTACGCCGGCGGCGGCGTTGCGGTTAAAACCGGACAGCGGGTCCAGATAGTCCTTGTCCGCAAGGTTCTCCAGGCCCACATTAACCGACCACTGGCTGGACAGGTCCAGGTTGGCGTACAGGTTGAAAATTCCGTAGCCGGGTACTTCGTTGAAGTTATTGGCGCCGCTGGCCGGGTCATCGGAGATGGTGCGGCTCAGATTGTCCTGCCGCGCATAAGCCAGGTGTTCCAGGGTTACCTGCCAGCGCGGCTGCAGCCAGGTCAGCGCCAGGCGCAGTGACGGGGGTGCCAGGCGGTACAGGTTGTCTCCCTCATCGGTACGCCGGCCGCGCAACCAGGCCAGGTTGCCGTCAACCCGCCAGTTTTCAGCCAGGCGCCAGCCGAACCCCATGTCGAGGCCGTACAGCTCAGCGTCGACATTGGCAAACATCAACGGGGTAGGGTCGCCGTTGGCGTTGGCGCTCACCGCAATGGTGACCATATCGGTGACGGCAACACCCTGAATGAAGTCGTCGACCCGGTGGAAAAAGAACCTGGGGCTGAGGTAGCCGTGCTCGTTCTGCCAGCCGAATGCCAACTCCACCTGGTGAGACACTTCCGGGTCCAGATCCGGGTTGCCCACATAATTGTTGCCGTCACCCAGCCCGGCGTTAACCTCCAGCGGAATCCACAGGTAACGCTCCAGATAAATGGGCAGACGGGTTTTGCGCGCCACGCCGGCTTCCATGTTCCAGTTGCCGGGCAGGTCCTGGTTGACCTTCAACACCCAGTCCAGCAGCGTGTCGGACTGTTCCCGGTCCGAATTGTTGAATCTTTCCCGCAGTACAAACACAGCCCGCGGCGGAGTGCCCATGGGCCAGGCAGCCGGGTTGGCATCCACCAGCTGAGCCGGGAATGCGTCCACCGGGTCGCTGTCGGTCTCAGCCCGGGTCACGCGCAGACCAACTTCCAGCTGGGTACCGCTGCGCACCTCTCCCAGCCAGGTGCTGTACAGAGCGGTGCTGTCCTGCTCCGCGTTATTGATGTTGTCGACAAAAAACGGCGCGAAGTCAGGATCTGTGACCCGCGCGCTGTGTTCTTCCGTGTTGTAATCCACGCCGGTGGACCAGACCCCGTCAGCCAGCGGCATATCGTAACTCAGCCGCAGTTCCAGGCTTTCGGACGACACCCGCACCTGGCGCCGGTCATCTCCGGCAAACGGCGGCAAGGGCAGGCTGGAAAAATCCGGTGCCGGCCGCAGGCTGAAGTTATGCATGCCGTGATCGATATCCGAGCCGCCGACGCTGACCTTGAATTCCCCAGGCCCGAGCAGGGTGCCTGTTTGCAGGTGCCACAGATCAGTGCGGAAGAATCCGATATCCAGCGGCAGGCTTGGGGTGCCGGCGTCGTCTGTCTCGATGCGGTAATAGGCTGCGTCCGCAAACCAGCGGTCCCCCGACCAGCCGTAGCCGGCGCCGTATGCCTGGCGCTGGAACTCCGTGCCGTTCACGCTGTTGCCGTCCGCTTCGTAGTCGTCGCCGGATTCGTCATTGGCGGTGACGTAGAAGCGTTGCTGGGAATTGGACAGACCGAAGGTTGCCGCCACGCCGTAGCCGCTGTCGTTGCTGCGCAGATTGGTGTCGATATCCAGATAGGGCTGCCAGCTGTCCCGGGCGCCGTATTCGGGCCGTTTCCACTGCGCTTCCGCATGGCCGCCGATGTTCTTGTTGCTGACGCTGCTGATACCGCGGTGCAGGGCGATGCTGCCGATTAGCCCCGGCGGCACGTAGTGCATGGGCGGATCCATCCAGTTGGGCCCGCCGGAAGGAAAGCCCAGCCCGTTCACGCGCACATCGGTGCGCGGGCCGAACAATCCCCGGTATTGGATTTGTCCCGATATGGCGCCGTTTTCGTTGGTGTTGGCGCCGGGCAGCAGTTCAAACAGGCGGGCCGCGTCGGCATTGCCGTGGTGGCTGCGTGCCGCGTCCAGCTCCGGACCCTGCAGGGTATCCGCGTGACCGTATACGGTGATGGATTCGATCTGCTCCGTGTCTGCATTTGCCGCCGGCTCCGCTGCCTGTACGGCGGAGACCATCACGGCCAGGGCCGCTGCCAGCCCCGAATATAAAACGTTCATGTTGTACCTCTCCTTGAGATAGAGTTTTGTTGTTGTCAATTGCTGTGCACGCGGGTACGTCCCGCGTTTAACCTGGTCCGGTCATTTCAAGCTCGCTGTGCTTGAGTTCTGGCCGCTCAGGTTTTGTCAGCCGAAGTTAATCTCAGATAGAGGGAGGGGCGCGGCTGAGGAAAGACCGCGGGTGGGAAGCCGGCGACCGGCAGACCGGACCGGCGGGCACGTTGAAGCGGGCGGTACACAGCGCCGCCAGGACAACTTCCGGCAGCATTGCCGGTTGCGGTGCAATGCCGTCGATGCAGAACATGCAGTGTGCCGGCATGCTGAGAATATCCGGCAAGGCAGCATCGGCTGCACCATGATGGGCGTGGTGGCCCTGGTGCTGTTCCGCGGGTTGACTGCTGCCGCTGAGCCCGTGTACGGCGTTACCGGCACCCAGCAGCGCGCCGCCGAATATCAGGGCGGCCAGGGCAAGATATTTTGCCAGGCTGTGTGTGGTACCACTGCGGTTCATAGCGGCCATTGTAGTGGTCCGGGCAGCCAAACGCAGCTTCTCTTTCAACCGGTAACTGGTGTACTTTGCGTAGCTGATAAAAAGAGCACCGCTAAGGTATGCCATGAACACCACCCGTGAAGTACCCCCTCTGACCACCAGCGTGAAGCTGGCTTTTGGTATTGGTCAGATTGCGGAGGGTCTGAAAACCAGCGTTTTTGGCACTTTTCTGCTGTTTTATTACAACCAGGTGTTGGGGCTGGCCGGTGATCTCGCCGGGCTGGCGATATTTATCGCCCTGCTGTTCGACGCGGTGACCGACCCTATTGCCGGCAGTGTTTCCGACCGCTGGCGCAGCCCGCGGGGGCGGCGCCATCCTTTTATGTACGCCTCCGCGGTGCCGCTGGGTATCAGTTTTACCCTGCTGTTCTCGCCCCAGGCGTTGTTCGGCGCGGATGGGGTGTCAGCGTGGCCGCAGCTCGCGCTGTTTGCCTGGATGACTTTGACCACGGTGATGACCCGGGCATCCATGACCCTGTACCACGTGCCGCACATGGCGGTGGGAGCCGAGCTTTCCGAAGATTATGATGAACGCACCGTGCTGGTGGCTTACCGGCACTTCTTTGGCGCGGTGGGTTTTATCCTGGCGTACTTTTTTGGTTACGGCCTGTTTTTTGCCCCCACCGAGGCATACAGCAACGGCCAGTTGAATGCCGCTGCTTATCCGCCGTTTGCCCTGACCCTGGCGGTGATCATGACCGGTACCATCCTGTGGACCGCCTGGGGCACCCGCAGCCGGGTGCCGTACATGCCAAAAGCCCGCCTTGATGAAGCCCGGGTGAAAATCTCCGACGTCTTCAAAGAGACTTACCAGGCCATGCAGAATGTGTCGTTCCGCTGGATCATGTTCGGCTTCATTCTGATTATTGCCGCCTGGGGCATGGCCGGTGTCACCGGCTTGTACGTGTATACGTTCTTCTGGGAGCTGGACCGCTTTCAGATCCTGTTTGTCTCCCTGATGGGGCCCATCGGCAGCATGTTCGGCTATCCGCTGTCGAAAGCCTATTACTCCTGGCTGGACAAACGGTTGGCCATGATCTGCGCCGGCTTGTTCTGGATGGTGGTGCATTCCATTCCGGTACTGGTTTATCTGGCCGGTTTTGCGCCGGAAACCAACAGTTGGGGTTCAGCGGTATTTCTGGCGGTGTTTGCCGCCCTGGGCGGGCTCGGGGTGGGTCAGGTGGTCGTAGGCATCGGCTCCACCATGGCGGATGTGGCGGATGAAAATGAGCTGGCCACCGGCCGGCGTCAGGAGGGGGTGTTCTTTGGCGCTTCCGCGTTTGCCAACAAGTGTTCCGCCGGGCTGGGGACCTTAATTGCCGGCCTGGTGCTGGAGTGGATCAGCTGGCCCACCGGCAGTGAAATTAAAACCGCGGCGGATATTCCGCCGGAAACTCTGATTCAACTGGCGGTGATTGCCGGGCCGGTAATCGGGCTGCTGGCGATTCCGGGGGTACTGTGTTTCCGCGGCTATCAGTTGAACCGCTCAAAGGTGGTGGAGATCCAGCAGGCCCTGCGCGGGGCCGCCTGACGGGTCAGGCGGCGGGTCTTTTGTTACCCAGGATGGAGACCCGTTCACCGTGGCGGGTGTGCGGCCAGTAGTCCCATACCGCATGGTGCTGGGTGCAGCGGTTGTCCCAGAAAGTCAGGGTATTGGGCTGCCATTCCACCCGGCAGGTCAGGCGCGGCGTCTGGCTGATATGATCGAACAGGGCACCCAGCAGGGCTTTGCTTTCCCAGCCGCGCATGCCTTTGATGTGTGAGGTAAAACCGCTGTTGACGTAAAGGAGCTTACGCCCGGTTTCCGGGTGCGTGACAATCAGCGGGTGCTCGTTTTTTGGATACTTTTCCCCGTCCGGCGGCGCCACGCCGTAACCGCCGACATAAGGCAGGGCCCCGTCGTGTACCGCCGTCAGCCCGCCCAGCAGGTCTTTCATGGTGTCGCTGAGCAGCTCGTAAGCCAGGTACATGTCAGCGTACAAGGTATCACCGCCGCCGCATTCGGGGGTTTCTTTCATGTACAGCATGGATCCCAGAGGCGGGATCTCGTCACAGGTGACGTCGGTGTGCCAGCCGTTGCCGGCGGTATAAGCGGAGTCTTTGGTGGTTTTGACGGTGAGGATTTCCGGATCACCGCTGTAACTGTGCTGCATGGGGTGCACGTGCAGCGAACCGAAGCGCCGCCCGAAAGCCTTGTGCTGGTCCCGGTTGATATGCTGGTCGCGGAACACTACAACTTTCCAGTCCAGCCAGGCCTGATAGACCTCGCTGAACTGTTCATTGCTGAGCGGCTGGGATAAATCCACGCCGCTGATTTCTGCGCCGATGTGCGGGGTGAGGCTGTCCACCCCGATGGTTGCAAAACCCTCTACCTGTGCCATCGCTTGCTCCCTAAGTTGCCGGCCCCCTGACGGGTCCGGCGTTAAGCCGCCGCGGGCTGCTATTCCGGCAGACCGAGTACCCGCTTGGCAATTATATTCGCCTGAATTTCGTTGCTGCCGCCGTAAATGGTGGTGGTGCGCAGATGCAGCCATTCTTCAGTGGCGAGCAGTTCGTCCGCCGTGAAGCCGACTTCTTCGTGCGCCCCCAGCCCGCGGAACCCCATCAGCTCCCGCTTCAGCTCCGCGCCGTCCTGCTGCAGGGCTGCGCCGAATAATTTGAAGATGGACGTGGCCGCGCCGGGGGTGCCGGATTTATTTTCCTCGTTGGCGCGCTGGGCGGTAATCTGAAACGCCGCGCGGTTCATGTTCAGGTTGGTCACCTTGCAGCGCAGGCCGGTGTCGGCAATTTTGCCGTCCTCTTCACCAATGTACTCTTTGGCCACTTTCACCAGGGTTGCGCCGGGGTTGGCCGCCCGGGCGCCGCCGCCGAGACCGCCGATGCCGGAGCGTTCAAACTGCAGCAGGCGCTTGCCCACGGTCCAGCCTTTGTTCAGCTCACCTACCAGGTCTTCTTTTTTGGCGACGGCATTGTCAAAAAAGGTTTCGCAGAAGGGTGAAGAGCCGGAGATCAGGCGAATGGGTTTGGTGGTTACGCCGGGCTGGTCCATGGTCAGCAGCATAAAGCTGATGCCTTCATGTTTGGGTGCGTCCGGGTCGGTGCGCACCAGGATAAACATCCAGTCCGCGGTAGCGGCGCCGGAGGTCCAGATTTTCTGGCCGTTGATCAGGTAGTGGTCACCCTGGTCTTCCGCCTTGGTGCTCAGCGCAGCCAGGTCCGAACCGGCGTTGGGTTCGCTGTAACCCTGGCACCATTGCACCTCGCCGCGGGCAATTTGGGGCACATGGCGGGCTTTCTGCTCGTCGGTACCGTACTCCAGCAGAGTTGGGCCGATCATGGAGGTACCCATGCCCACCAGCGGCGAACGAGCTTTAATTGCACCCATTTCTTCGTATAGAACCTTGGCAAATTGCGGCGACAGGCCGCCGCCGCCGTATTCCGCCGGCCAGGTGGGTACGGTATAACCGCGTTCCGCACAGCGTTCCAGCCACAGCGCAACGTCGGGTTCCAGGGTGATCTTGCTGGAGCCATTGGGGATTTGCCCCGGCCCGCGGGCGCCGTCCGGGCAGTTTTCTTTCAGCCAGGCGGACACTTCCGCTCTGAATTCTTCTATTTCAGCCATGCAAACAACCTCGAAAATGATTGCTAAACGGATTACTGTACTCGGTATAGACTAACAATCTCAAGTTTGGGGGAGAGAGCACTGAGCATGATGGTGGCGCCGTTTTCGTTGCCCAACAGCCGCGGGGAGAACGTCAGTTTTCCCTCCCAGCGGCAAAGCCTGGTGTGTTTTGTCAAAGAAGACTGCCCTACCTGCCGGGAAGTGATGCCGGTGCTGGCGGCGCTGTACAGCAGCTTCAGCGGCAGCATGGATGTGCACATCATCGGCCAGACGGAAGAGGGTAACGGCGTGCTGGAAGAGGAATTCCAGCCGCCTTTTGCGCTGTTGAACGACGCCACCCTGAAAGTGTCTTTTGCCACCGATATCGACACCGTGCCGACCTTGTTCTGGTCTGATGAACAGGGCCAGCCGAAGCAGACGTTAATCGGCTTTGTGCGCGACGAATGGCAGGCGCTGGCGGCGGAGCTGGCGCAGACTGCCGGCGCGCAGCCGGAACTGCAATGGGACAGCCTGCCCGAATGGCGGCCGGGCTGCGGTTCATTGTCCGTGGACCCGCTGATTGCGGAACGCTTGCGCGCGGAGTCGGAAAACAGCCCGCTGCGCGCGCGGCGCATTGATATCGGCAGCGCTGACGACGAAGTGGAATTCATGTTCGACCAGGGCTTTTCCGATGGGCTGCCGCTGGTGCCGCCGACCCCGGAAAGGGTCATGCGCATGCTGGCCGGCACGCGCCGGGATGCCCAGGAAGTGTTAGCGGTGATGCCGCCGAACATGGGTGAGGTGACGGTGGAAAAGGTGGCCATCAACGCAGTGATGGCCGGCTGTAAGCCGGAGTACATGCCGGTGATCAACACGGTTGTACAGGCCATCTGTACGGACGAATACAACATTCACGGGGTCATGGCCACCACCATGGGCGCCAGCCCGGTGATTGTGGTAAACGGGCCGATCCGTGAGCAAATCGGCATGAACATGAAGTTGGGGGCGTTGGGCCAGGGGAACCGCGCCAATGCCACCATCGGCCGCGCGGTACGGCTGCTGATCCGCAATATGGGCGGCGCCAAACCCGGCGGCACCGAGCGTTCCACGCTGGGCAACCCGATGAAATTCACCATGTGTTTTGCCGAATGGGAAGAACGCAATCCATGGGGCCCGCTGCACGTGGAAAGAGGTTTTCAGGCGCAGGATTCGGTGGTCACCATCTTCACCATGACCAGCGGCCCGGCGCTGATTGTCGACCAGGATTCGCGCACCGCGGCCGGCCTGGCCGGCACCATGGGCCTGTGCCTGGAAGCGGCTTTTAATCCCAAGGCGCACTACGGCACCGACTGTCTGCTGGTGGTAGTGCCGGAGCACGTAGATACGTTGCTGGGCGACGGCTACACGAAGGCGGACCTGCGCCGGCGCATTCAGGAGGTGACCGCGCGGCCCATCCGTGAATTGTTGCCCGATGACGTCTCCGGCACCGGTTTCCCGGCCCGGGTTGCAGCAGGCATGAAGGATGAAGACCTTGACAGGAAGCTGCCCAAATTCAAAAGTGAAGAAGATATCCACATTGTCGTGGCGGGGTCCGAGGCGGGTAAGTTCTCGGGCGCTTTCCACGGTTGGGCGACGGGAGAAATTGGCTCGATCTCCGTGTCGCGTAAAATAGACGAACTGTAGCCGTAAACTAGCGTTAAGAGGGTGTGTTATGACCACAATTCTGGACCCCACCGACGAGCGGGTGCCGGTGGAACGCAGCATTACCCCCAGGCCGGAGGTGATATCCGGGGCGGTGGCCCTGCTGGATATCTCCAAGCCGCGGGGCAACGTGCTGATCGACCGTTTACAGGAGCAGCTGGCGGAACGCCTGCCGGGTGTAACCTTTAACCGCTATGCCAAGCCGACGTTTACCAAACCGGCACCGGACGAGTTGCGCAAGCAGATTCAGGCGGAAAACGACTTTGTCATAGAGGCGCTGGCTGACTGAGGCTCCTGTACCACGTGCAGTTTGCATGACACGGTATGGTTCGAGATTCAGGGCACCCCTGCTGTTTCGATTGCTTCCGAGGAGTTTGTCAGTGCCGCTGAAGCACAGGCAAAAGCACTCGGCATGGACGCAAAGCGTTGTTTTGTAAGGCATCCCATCCAGGACAGGACGGACGAAGAGATGCGCGGTCTAGCCGACGAAATTCTTGACGAGGTCATAGCGGCGTTAGTCTCGGAAGAGTAATGTGTGCCGGGAAAGGGGCCGTTTTTAAGCCAGAGCGCGCCCCTGGCGCAAACCCTCATAAGACTGCGGCATTGTCTTGTACTTAGTAATTGATCCTGGAGTTCACCATGGACCGGCTCGCGCGTCATATCCCACTGGGTGAAGCTTGAGAACTCTCGATTCAAAGATCTGAAAACGCTGTACGGCTAACTGAATAGCCGGTGGCAGCCGATCACAGACTTACAGTTCAAGTTCCCAACGTTGGTGTAATCTAATAGATAAATCCTCCTGGCTCGGTAATCCCACCCATCTTCAACCTCGAATCTGAACTGCTTTTTCCGATGTCTGCGTAGTTGCGGGACAAATACCATGCCCACCTGCGGATTTTGGGGGCCCATTTATGGGACTTGTACAATCTTTATAGAGAGAGTTTTAAGTGCAGATTTGTCAGGAGAGGGTAATCAGCAGCAAAGATCCGCCCCATAAACTAGCCGCAGATTGGTTTCAGCGATTCGAAGCAGTTATTCGAGGGGCACTGCACCGTCGGGCGCGGAACCCAGCGGACATAGAGGATCTTGCCCAGGAAGTTTACCTTCGACTACTACGCATACCCTCACCGGACTTGGTCGAAAACCCCCAAGCTTATCTTTACCGCTTGTCCCTAAATGTGGCAGAAGAGTGGCGCCAGAGAGCGCCTCAACGCTTTGACCACACCGCGGCGATAGATGTGTTGAGATCGGAAGAAAACCTCATTCAGGACCGAGCGGCAGAAGAACAAAAAGCTGCTATCGAGAAGGCATTGTCAAGTCTGCCACACGCTCATCGCCTTGCCGTGCTACTGCATGTTCGAGATGGGTTAACCTACGCTGAAACTGCTGAACATATGGGGGTCACACAACGATCGGTCAAACGATATGTTGCAAAAGGCTATGCAACATTGCGACAGGAACTGACTTTCTTTGATCTTGTAGAAGCACCTGGCTCACTAACGCAAAACGAAAGCACCAAAGATGACTGATCACCAAATTCCCATAGAAATCACGGAAGCCGCGGGTGAATGGTTAGATCGCTTATCCGCTTCAGAATTGAATCGGGACGAACGAGCGGCATTTATAGAATGGTTGCGCCTTTCTCCCCAGCATGTGGCTGAATTCTTGAACGTCAGCCGAATACAGTCGCTCGCGCGACGACAATTTGACGGCGATCCGGCTTGGTCGGCGTCCTTGTTGCCAACTTGGGTTCCTGAAGACGTCGTTGTCCCTATTGCGGAAGCTTCTTCAATCCCTGCTGCTCGCACTCCGACATTGGCGACAAAAGCTTGGCCTCTTCGCGCGGCGAGCTTTGCTGCAGTAGTGGGTTTATTTGTAGTGGGTTGGTGGTCCCTATCTAGTGAACCTGTTGAGCGATATGAAACTCAGCTCGGAGAACAACGTGCATTGCTGTTGGATGATGGATCTACTGTCCAGCTAAATACCGATACTAAATTGATCATTCGCATGACGGATGAGTTGCGACAAATTGAGCTCGTGCACGGTGAGGTTCTGGTTGAGGTTGAACACGAGACCGCGCGGCCCTTCCTGGTCCGTGTAGATGATGTACAAGTAAAGGCTCTCGGGACGCTGTTTGCGGTGCATCGACTACTTCAGAGCGTTGAAGTGACCGTCGTTGAAGGTCGCGTCGACGTTCGTACGATAACTTCTGAGAGCCAAACCGGAGATAGCGCTTCTGAATCTACACTGGAGCTAAGCGCCGGTTATCGTACATATGTTGCACAACACGAAGCGCTCCCAGAGGCGAAAAAGGTCAATGTTGATCGAGAATTAGCTTGGACCCAACGCAGACTCAACTTTGAGCGTGCCACTGTCGCTGAGGTTGCCCAAGAGTTTAATCGCTACAACCGCATGCAGCTTATTCTCGGCGACGCCGGGCTAGCTGATAGAACTATTAGTGGCGTGTTCAACGTGAATGATCTTGATGCGTTTATCACCATGTTAGACAGTCTAGATGCCATTGAGGTATCAGACACAAAAGATGGTAACCGCATACTGCGTGCAAAAAACTGATCAACATGAAGAATAAGGGGGGCCATTCGGATCGTTAAGCCTGTCTATTGTCCTAGGAGCCGAAGAGATGAGGGGTGTTTTCTTCCAACGGCAATGATTAGGCGTTCAGCCGCATGGTTGCTCGGATTTGTTGCACTGGTTCTGCTGCCTTGTTCGCTGCAGGCAAAGGAACTGCGAGTTGAGTCGCAGCCCTTGGAAAACGCTCTCATTTTTGTGGCCGAATCCTTTCATCTGAAAATCGTCTTTTTCTCTGAGGAAACAGATGGCTTGGAAGTTGAAGGCTTTGTAGGCCAATTTTCTGCTCCCGAGGCGTTTGAGCGACTGCTGCATGGTACCTCGCTCGAACATGTTTTCGTCAGTCGCACGTCTGTGGTGGTGAGAAGAATTTCACCGGCGGCGCGGGAGAGGGGTAGCGATTCCATGTCTAATGCGGACAAAAAGTCAGGGCTTGTGCGAGCGTTGATGTCGCTGTTTACAGCAGCCGCCGTTGGCGCTAACGCGGCTGCTGAGTCGACATCAGTTGATGCTAGGCAGAATGTCATTGAAGAAGTTGTCGTAACGGCAGTAAAACGAAAAGAAGGGATTCAGGATATCCCGATTGCAATCTCGGCGTTGTCCGGCGAGACGCTGTCGCGACGAGGTGTCAGTGGGCTTTTGGATTTACAAAAGCAGACGCCCAGCTTGCAAATCGGGAACGATGGTCACCAGGTATTTGTGACCATGCGTGGTATTGGCTCAGAGGTCGCAAACATTGGTGCGGCCTCGGGAGTTTCGTTTAGTCAAGATGGTGTGGTCTATGGCCGCAACGTTTTGTTTGATGCGAATTTTCTAGATGTTGATCGCGTCGAGATCGTTCGAGGTCCACAAGGAACCATTAACGGTCGCAACGCGACGGGTGGGGCTGTCCATGTGCACTCGAATCTCCCGGGTGAATCTTTCGAGGCCGCGATTAAAGGGACGGTTGCGAACTACGACCGCCGCGCGCTGGAAGGCTATGTCAACGGGGCACTCGGCGACCGGCTGTATGGCAGGTTGGCATTTAAGGTCGATCATGCGGATGGCTGGATCGATAACCGCTTGCTGGATGAAGAGTACGAGGACCGTGACAAAACTCATGTGCGAGCATCGTTTCTGACACCGATCACAGATAGTTTTGAAGCGCTATTGATCATCGACAGCATTCAAGACGATTCGATACGTCAAGGCACTTTTTCTGATGGCCGCAGCCTCCCTGGCGTTCCGTCATTTGCGGAAACAAGTGGTGTGCCTCAAATAGACGCGGATGATTTGGAATTTGAAGGCGACTCAGTCACTGATAGTGACAAGGAGCAGCTTAGCTTAACCTTGCAGATGACTTGGGACATCTCACCCCGTGCAACTCTGACCTCCACTACAGGTTACATCGATTACGAACTGACGCGTGCGTACGACTGTGACGGCACCAGCCTGTCAGTATGTGGCTTCAGTCAATTGGATTTTGAGGTCGAGCAGTTCAGTCAGGAGCTCACACTTACCGCGGATCTCTCAGATGACGTCGACTTGATTCTGGGTGGGTTGTATTTGACCGACGACTCCGCCGAGCCGGCCAATTTCTTCTCAGAGGAATTTGTTGGATTGCCCCCCGACCTCTTTGTCGTCACACCAAAGCAAGAACTGACGTCTTACGCCATCTACTCGCAAATCCGCTACGCGTTTGCAGAGAACTGGCAGCTGTCCGTGGGAGCACGCTATACGGAAGACGAAAAGGACTATGAAGAAGTCCCACCTGCAGGATCGATTGTGGGTCCAATTGGGCCAGCCAGCGATTCTTGGGACGATATTACCCCACGAATTGCCATAGATTACACCCCAACGGATGACCTCACGGTTTATGCCAGTGCGGCCAAAGGATTTAAAGCCGGTGGATACAACGCGTTCGCAGCAGAATTGAATGTCTTCGATCCGGAAGAAGTGTGGAGCTATGAGCTAGGGTTCAAGGCCAAATGGCTGGATGACACTCTGCGTGTTGCCGGGGCTGGCTTCTTTATGGATTACCAGGATCTTCAGCAAAACGTCTTTGGTTTAGGCGGGGGGTTTCTGCCGCGCATATTGAATAGTGGTGAGGCGGAGATTAAGGGGATTGAATTAGAAGTCGAAGCGACTCTGGGTGAACACTGGCGTTTCAACTTCGCAGGTACATGGTTGGATGCTGAGTTCACTGAGCTAAGGACCGCGGACAACATTCAACCCGAGCTGGGTGTGGTAGATCCAACGACCGGATTGAACGTCCGTGACTTGTCAGGCAATCCGTTACCGCGAGCGCCAGAGCTGCAGATAAATACCGGTATCGAGTATGAGACCAATCTTTCCAACTTTTTAATTTTATCCGTGGGTGTGGACTACAGCTGGCGGGATGATGCGACTTTTACTATCTATAACCGGGATACGTCATCGCAAGACAGTTACGGTCTCCTAAATGCGTTTATCAATCTGCAGACGACGGACGGTCGCTGGGACATCACCGCGTTTGGCCAAAATCTGGAAGACGAACGTTATGTGCTAAATAGATCAGAAACGGCTGCAGGCCTGGCGCCTGTGGCCGATACTCGATCGTCCTTCGGCGCGCCACGTATGTATGGCATCAGTGTTGAATATCGAATCTAGGGACTAGATGGCGCCCGCAAAATCAGGGCTTCCGTTCGCAGAGCCCGGTGACCACGGACTTGATTCAAATCGATTACGTCGGGTAGGTGCATCGATACGCTTGTTGATGGACGCGGGCGCGATACCTGGGGCGCTGACCGCCATCGCGCGTCACGGGTATCTTGTACATCTGGGCCTGGAAGGTGACTACGCCGAAGATACGCTCTTTCGCATCTACTCAATGACCAAGCCAGTTACCGCTGCGGCCATTATGATCTTGTATGAACGAGGGGGGTTTTTCCTAGACGATCCGGTCCGCGCATATTTGCCCGAGTTTACCCAACTTAAAGTGTGGGAAAGCGAGACTCTCGTAGCTGCCAAGTCTGATATGACACTGCGCCACCTGCTGACCCATACCTCTGGCCTGAGTTATCCAGAAGCAGATGGATATCGTTTGTTCGAACATCACCCCGCCTACCCCAAAGATCGAGCTGGGGTCACAAATGAAACGTTGGGTAGGTTGGGCGCTAAAGATTTAACAGCGCATGTTCGCGCACTGGCGTCTTTGCCTTTGTTATGTCATCCAGGCGAGGCTTGGAACTACGGAGAATCGATGGCGGTGCTCGCGCGTGTTGTTGAAGTGGTGAGCGGCGAATCGTTTACAGAGTTTCTGAAAAGCGAGTTGTTTGACCCGCTTGATATGCAGGATACGGGTTTCCAGGTGTCAGAAGCTCACGCAGGTCGCCTGGCGCCTCTGTACCAACAAGATGATGATGGCAATTTGATGATCGCACCCGACGGCGATTTTGGGGGTGATTATTTGGCGACGCCTAACCTGGTTACGGGTGGGACCGGGCTGGTAAGCACGGCGGCTGATTATCTTCGATTTTCGCAAATGTTATTGAACCAGGGTGAACTCGAGGGTCGGCGAGTTCTGAGTCCACATTCGGTTCAATTGATGTTCGCGGACCACCTGCCCAAGCGGCTTGGCGAAACACCACTTGACTCTCTTCAACATCCCGTTGCGGAAGGGCGGGGTCTGGGTTTTGGATTTGGTGGGCTGGTCGTACGGAACGCGTCCCAAACAATCTCACCCGGGAGCGATGGAGAGTACAGTTGGAGCGGTTGGGCGAATACGGACTTCTGGATTGATCCGCAACGTTCGCTCATTGGGTTGGTTTATACGCAGGTAGTACCTACGCACCACATGCTGCGGATAAGGGACTACATGCGTCAGATGACGTACCAAGCAGTCATTACACCCTGACCATGTTTCGACGTGATCAGTTTGCATGGGCACTCTTTGAGTTTGCGCGTAACCCGTTTTACATGGTCATCATTGTTTATGTATTCGGGCCTTACTTTACGTCGGAGTTGGTAGACGATCCTGTTCAGGGGCAACAGGTCTGGGGATATATCAATGCGGCAGCTGGATTGTTCACAGCGCTATTAGCGCCTCTATTCGGTTCAATCGCCGATCGCATCGGTCGTCGTAAACCTTGGATAGCTTTCTTCACCTGTCTGCTGGCACCAGCAACTGCCATTTTGTGGTTTGCCGCGCCGGGCGGGCAAGGTATCGGGATGGTGACAATAGCCATAGCGATGGCGGTGGCTGGCTCAAGTGCTGCGTTTTCGGAAGTGTTCCACAATGCGATGTTGCCAACCATCGTCTCGCCTGATCGATTGGGGCGCCTGTCGGGATGGGGGCTCGGATTGGGTCATGCGGGATCGCTCCTCATTTTTCTTGTGATGCTGTATGCCTTTATCCTCCCCGCAGACGACAGCGTAGTTTCCAACTGGTTACCCGATGTGCCCTGGTTTGGGCTTAACATAGAAGAATTTGAACACGAACGGATCGCCGCACCATTAACGACTCTTTGGCTGCTCGTTTTCGCAAGCCCGTTTTTTCTGTTTACACGGGAAACTGTCACGCAAGCGCAGAGTTTTACTCAAGCGACTAGAGAGGGTCTGATTGATCTGCTCAAAACGCTGCGTGCTGTATCGCATTTCCGCAATATCGCCACATTCCTTTTGGCGCGTATGCTCTACAACGACGGCAAAGTTGCCATCATGACGTTCAACATGATTTACGCTTCAGGCGTGTTTGGCTGGGACAGTGTTGAGCGACTTCTCGCAGGCATTCTGTTGACAGTGTTTGCCGTGGCTGGTGGTATATGCGGCGGCTGGATGGACGATCGGATAGGTTCCCGCCGCGCGGTGGTGGTTTGTATTGCTGGAACGACCTTTGCGTTGTGTTTTGCGTTGTCAATCGCGCCAGATTCTGTCCTTTTCGTCATCGATCCGAGCTGGGGTGAAGTTGTCTGGTCGCTTCCGTATTTCGAAACGTGGCCCGAGATATTTTATCTGTTCGCATCTATTGTTATGTCCGTTTTAATTGCCTCCGCCTATGCCAATTCGCGCGCATTGCTGGCTCGCATTGCGCCTGATGGGGAGAGTTCCAAGTTTTTTGGTCTATATGCGCTGTCCGGTCAAGTGACAACTTTTGTGGGGCCGTTGTTAGTAGCATATGTTACCGGCATCGCAGCAAGTCAGCGTGCCGGCTTCGGGTCGCTCCTCATTCTCCTCATTGGGGGCCTCGTCCTTTTGCGGTGGGTTTCCGAAGAAAAATCGAAGGCGGTGCCAAATATCTAGTAGGCCATATCCACAGCGCGTTCCCGGTAACTCAACTGAAACCCATTTGGAAATGCAGTAGTCTCATCTGGCCGTTTCCAGGTAGCCACCACCTGCCTAGCAGATCAAACAGTGATAGAGGCCGTGCCAATATGTACCGGGCACGAGAAATCCCGAGGTGCAGCGGTCATCCCCTCGTGGCACAATCGGCGATGGTGGGCCTACAGCCCTTTATTTATGGGAAGGATTCACGGGAAGGGGGTCAGGCAGTTTGCATAATTACCGACGCGTTGACGGCCTGACGCTGCTGACCGCTTAACAGTGCAGGAGAAGCTCACCAACTCGCGCCTGTTTTTTTATGGCCTGACCGATATGCCGGTCATGATGTCCATATTCCCGGCGATGGTGTTTATCCCGCGCTTCTACTCCAGCGACATGGGTGTGCCGCTGGCCCTGGTGGGTACGTTCATTCTTGTTGTGCGCATCATGGACGTCTTCACCGATCCGCTGATGGGTTATATCAGCGACAAGACCCAGTCGCGTTTCGGCCGCCGCCGGCCGTGGGTGGTGCTGGCCACGCCGATCATGATGCTGTCGATCTGGCAGTTGTACATGCCGCCGGAAGGGGCGGGCGGCTGGCATATGTTCATCTGGATGGTGCTGTTGTCCGTCGGCACCACCATGATGCTGATTCCCTACTACGCCTGGGGTGCGGAACTGTCCAGCGACTACAACGAGCGTTCCCGGGTGACCGGCTGGCGCGCGGCGCTGGGATCCGTGGGCCAGCTCACCGCCCAGGCGGTTCCCGCCGCGGCGCTATTCTTTTTTGCCATCGGCGGCACCGCGGCGGTGCTGGAACTGGTCGGCACCACCATGCTGATCATCTTTCCGGTAGCGGTGCTGTTGACGGTGCTGTTCACCCCGGAACCGCAACAGGCGATCAAATCGACTATCCCGGTGCTGCCGGGGCTGAAGCTGATGCTGAAGAACGCGGCGTTCCTGCGCCTGGTGATTGCCTTCATGATCGGCTTTATCGGCTTGAACATCACCACGCCGCTGTACATCTTTTTTGTCGCGGATGTGCTCGGCGCTGAGAACGAGTCCATCTATATGCTGAGTTGTTTTTATCTCAGCAACATCCTGGCCATTCCGTTCTGGGTGCGGATTGCCGCCAAAATCGGCAAACACAAAGCCTACATTGCCGCCTACTGCCTGATTGCCTTTGCGCATCCGTTCTACATCTTCCTCGGCGAAGGGGACTTCTGGTGGATGCTGCCGGTGACCCTGGCCACCGGGTTTGCCGCCGGCGGTTTCAGCTCCACGCTGCCCAATTCCATGAAAGCGGACGTAATTGATCTGGATCACCTGGAGAGCGGCGAAAACCGGGCCGCATTGTTCTTTTCCGCCTGGTCGTTTGCACAGAAAGCCACCGCTTCCATCGGCGGCGCCATTGCCATGTTCGGCCTGGCCCTGTGGGGTTTTGATCCCGCCCCGGATGCGGTTAACAGCGACAACGAAATTTTTGGCCTGCGGTTTCTGTTCTCCACCTTCCCATCGCTGTTCTTTCTTACCGGGGCTGCCATAGTGTGGCGGTATCCGATTACGGAGGAGCGGCATGCCGAGATCAGGGCGGCGCTGGAAGCTCGCGAACAGGGTCTTGCTCCGGCTGCATCCTCTCACTAAAAGTCAACGCGGGAGTTCTGCTCATCCGGCCGGTTACCGAGCAACTCAGTGGTTCCGGGTCGCCGCAAGTACATCCCTGTAGGCTGTGGCGGCGACGCCCTGTCGCCGACACCCCGAAACCACTGAGTTGCCCGTCCACCGGCCCGGTGTGTAGATACCCTGCGCGAGTTTTCGCCACACTTGTGCACCCCCAGTGTCCCGTTGCGCCCCTCTGTGCTTGGAGGCCCGGCGTTGTGCATGGCTGCCAGGGTGTAGCGAAACTCTCCAGCAGGGCTGTTAGACAAGTTACTGCGTTAAAAGCCAGGGTGTAGCCAAACTCCAGCCCTGGGGAAACGTGCATTTTGGCTGCAGTAACGTAAGGGCTGCGTGTGAATAGCAGAGTTTCAGGACCGTCGCCGACAGGGATGTCGGCGCCGGAGCGTACATGGACGTATTTACAGCGGTCCTGAAACTCCCCTGCTATTCACAAAGCAGCCCGGCCAGAACTGAACACCCAAAACTACTCCGCTACCCGAAATAGACTGGCGACAAGCTCCAGATGCCTTTTCAGCGACTCTGTCTCGGCTGTCGGAAACAGCACAACCAGCTGACTTGGCGCCCCACCGTCCTGCGGCTCAATTGACAACGTATCACCAGCCTGTTGCACCAGCAGCGTCCGCTCAGGGGTGCGGATGAAACCTTTCACCCGCTGTACGTATTCGGGCAACTGCAACAGCAGGCTATGCAGTTGTTGCTCAGTGAGCGTCTGTTCGGTGGTCAGGGTAAGGCTGCTGATGTTATGCGGTAGTGCCGCGTCGGGTTGGCGGGAGTCTGCGGTGGCTGCTTCGGGGTCTGGCGCCACGGTCAGAATCTGCGTCAGCAGCGCCGGGTCGTCAGCCTGCCAGCAGGGCAGGTGAGGGGGCAGGTCCAGCGCCGGGTTATTGCCCTTGGTGATGACCAGTTGGTCAGCCTGCAGCACCTGGCTGCTGACCAGTTCACCTACGTATTTATCGGTCAGGCGTTGTTGATGATGCAGTGCGTCCACCAGCACATAGACGCTGTTGGGAGCATAGCCCGGGTAGCGGCATTGGCGTCGCAGTTTGTCCGGCAGGGCTACCCCGCTGGCCTCCAGCAGCACATGCTGTACGTCAAATGCGGCCAACTGGTCCAGGCTGCGGCTGAAGTCGTCACCGACGCTGCAGCACAGGCAGCCGTTCGCCAGGCCGATGACCTGGCCGTTCGGGTGCAGTTCGCGTATCAGCGCAGCGTCGATGTTGACGCTGCCGAAGTCGTTAACCAGTACCGCCAGATGGCGCAGATCTCTGGTGGAGCCCAGTACGCCGTTCAGCAGGGTGGTTTTACCCGCGCCCAGATAGCCGCTGATGACTGTGATGGGAACGGCTGCGGGCCGGCATGGAGCATCTGTTTTCATATCGTGCTCTAATGTGTGGTTTTAGTGTCGAATAAGCAACCGGGTGAACGCCCCTAACTCCATCCTGCCGCGCAACGTCTATTACGGCTACTGGCTGGTGGCTGCGGCATTTATGGCGCAGTTTGTCGCCATTGGCATGTACAGCTACGTGCTCGGTTCGTTTATGACACCCATGCTGGACGAGCTAGGTTGGTCGCGGGCGGAATTTTCTTTCACCCGCACCATCGGCCAGTTGGTGATGGCAGCGGTGGGCATTTTTGTCGGTGCGCGGGTGGATCAACTGGGCGGCCGGCCGATTATGTTGTTGGGGACAACCGTGCTGGCCCTGACGCTGATGGCGCATGCGCTGATCGACAGCCTGTGGATGTGGTGGCTGCTGAACGGTTTTGCCCTGACCGTGGGCTGCGCCATGGTGGGTAATCTGGTGGTGAACGTCACCCTCTCCAAGTGGTTTGTGGTGAACCGCGGCAAAGCCATTGCGTTTGCCGCCATGGGGGTTTCGTTTGGCGGTGTGGTGTTGACCCCCTTGTCGACGTGGCTGATTGACCTG
>JANQOA010000028.1 GCA_028279305.1 Pseudomonadales bacterium | reverse complement strand
CTCAGCCCTGGCCTCAAGGTCGATACTGTGAGGCAGCGTGTTCAGCAATACGGTTTTGCCGACCCCGGTACAGCCGGCCAGCACGTACCATTGCCGTTGTGCCGCGGTGTGCTGCAAGACCTGCAGGCAGTGCCGGCGCAGGGCCTTATAGCCGCCCTGCACGCGGCTGATTTGAATGCCGCGCTGCTGCAGCCAGGATTGTGCGATCTGCGACCGCTGCCCGCCGCGCCAGCACATGATCAGGCTGCCGGGGCTGGCGGCCCGTGCCCAGCCGCTGATGCGCTGTTCCCGGGTTGCGCCGCTGACCAGCTCGTGGCCCACCTGCACCGCGGCCCGGGGGCCGGACTGTTTGTAGGTGGTGCCCACCCTGGCGCGTTCAGCGTCGTTGAGGATCGGCAGGTTGATGCTGTTGGGCAAGGCACCCTGGCGGAATTCCGCCGGGGCGCGTACGTCTATGATGCGGCTGTGCCCTGCTGCCAGTTGCCGCAAAATGTGGTCCGCGGGGTCAGGGAGCGGGTTCGGTAATGGTGTTGCCGGTTTTGAATTGCTCAAGATGCTCCCTGAGAATGTCCATAACATCGTCGCGCTGCTGGGCTGCGGCCACTTCTATGGCCTGCTCCTGCAGTTTGATGGCCTGGTCAAAATCGCCGATAGCGGCATGCGCCGCCGCCCAGGTGTCCAGATACTCCGGCCTTTCCCTGGCTGCGTCGCTGACCATCATGGTATCCATGATACGCTTGGCGTACTTGCCGCGCTGCAGGCCCTGAATGTCGGAAACGGTTAACGTCCAGGCCACTTCGTTAACGATGTCTGGGTTGTCCGGCGCTTGCCTGACAGCGCGCTTGTACCAGCGGATGGCGGTGCGGTTGGAGGCTTTGGCGCCGATCCCGCGCGCATACAGATTACCCAGCACCACCATGCCTTCCGCGTCCCCGTCTTTGGCCAGTTCGCGCAGTGCGTTAAAGATATTGGGGTTGGCCTGCCGGTCCTTGCCGGCGGCCAGAAAGCGGCCGTAGTTCAGCAGCGCCTGAGGGTCGTCGTTGGCGGCGGCCCGGCTGAAATAGGTATCCGCCTGGGCGACGTCCTGTTCCACCTCTTTGCCGTTGTTGTACAGGTGCCCCAGGTAGATCAGCGACTCGGTGTGGCCCAGGTTGCCGGCTTTGCGCAGCAGCGGCAGGCCGGCGGCGCGGTTGTCTTCGCCGAAGTAATTGTTGAGGTAAAGATTGGCCAGGGTGTACATGGATTCAGTTGAACCCAGCGCAATGGCATGCATGTGGTTTTCCAACGCCAGGTCTTTCAGCTCCTCAGCGTTGTCGTTGGCATCCGCCTCTTCAGCCTGGGCAAAGTAAATGCGCGCCAGCAGGCGGTTGGCCAGCACGTTCCCGGAGCGGGAGGCCACCCGCAGCCAGCCGATCGCCTGATCGTACTTCTGCAGGGATGCAAGGTAAGCGCCGATGGCACTTTGCGCCGCATGATCACCGCCGGCGGCAAACAGGCGGATCAGTATCCAGGGGTTGCCGGCATAATCGAAGTCGGCGCGCTGGGGCGGCGGCGCACTCTCCACGGGATTGTCATCCGCCGCGATACCCTCCCGTTCCGCGGCCGCGTCTTTTGCTGTTTCTTCTCCGGTTTCTTGGCCCGTTTCTATTCCCGGCTCCGGGGCCGACTCCCGGGCCGCGGCGCGGCTGAAGCCGGCCAGCAGGTGTTGCAGGTCAAAAGACGTATGAGTCAATGAGCCATTGTCCGGACGGGTCACCAGCATATACCCCAGCGGCGCCTGATTGTTGCTCTGATAGATAGCACCCACCGGTGACTCTTGCTGGCTGAGCATAAATGTGTGGGCGTCGTAAACGGTCATGATGGGGTAGGGTTCATCACGGCTGCCGTTGCCGTCTTCGCGCATACGCGTCTGCAGATGGTCCAGCAGTCCGGTATGCCGGGCCAGCGCGTCAGCGGCTTCAACGTGGGTGTAGAACTCGCGCATCAGATAGTGGCCGGTCTGGCTGGCGGGGTAGATGTCCAGAATGGCGGAGCCGAGGCTGCCGAGTTTCAGCGGCTCGTCTTCAATGAGCTGCAGCGCCTGCTGCTCGAGTTCGTTCAGGCGCCTGAAGCGCTGCAGAAAGTCTTCCTGTTGCAGGAACTCAGCCTTGGCATTCTTAAGCTGTTGTACCGCGTCCTTCAGCTCCGCGTCCCCAGCACCGGGTTGTTGTGCGCCGGCGTTGCCCGCGGCTATCAGCAGGCCCGCCGCGGCCAGGATCAGCACGGGCAGGCGGGGGAATCGGTAAGGGGTACTGCAATACAGAGAGGTGTTTGACATCCGGGTGTTTATAGCATTCCGCTGGCATTGATGGAACTTAAGAGTGCAACGGGTTTGACCGCTGCCGGCGGCAGACGTTCGATTTGTGGCCTGAGTAGCAGATCAACCAGCGGCGCTGGTGGTCAGCGACTGGAAAAAACCGTGCCGCAGCGGCTAAACTGCGGCTTTTGTACAGCAGGAATTGTGATGGCATTTGGCGCAAAACTGGAGCTGCCCAGCGCACAGCAGGCCTTGCCCGGACGCGCGGAGAAAATACCCGTGCCGCCGGCGCATTTTGTCCACGGCCGGCCGCTGCAGCCGCCGTTTCCCGACGGGCTGGAATGTGTTCAGGTGGGTATGGGGTGCTTCTGGGGCGCGGAACGCCGCTACTGGGAGACGCCGGGGGTGTTTACCACCGCGGTGGGATATGCGGGCGGGTATACCGTTAACCCGACTTACGAAGAAGTGTGCAGCGGCGGTACCGGCCACAGCGAAGTGGTCCTGGTTGTCTACGATCCGCAGACGCTGCCGTTTTCGGCAGTGTTGAAGTTGTTCTGGGAAGGTCATGATCCAACCCAGGGCATGCGCCAGGGCAATGATATGGGTACTCAGTACCGCTCGGTCATCTATACCTACACGGAAGCGCAACTGGGGGCCGCCCGGGACAGTCTCGAACAGTATCAGCAGGCGCTGATCAGCGCCGGCTATGGTCCCATTACCACCGAGGTGCAGGCCGCGCCGGAGTTTTACTACGCGGAACACTACCATCAGCAATATCTGGCAAAAGTGCCCAACGGCTATTGCGGGCTGGGCGGCACCGGCGTCAGCTGCGGCTGACCGCTACTGCACGTGATTGCGCTGGCAGCCGCAGCGGCTGCAGCGCTGCACGCTCACCAGTTTGCCCTGCTTGACGTCAAACTGTTTGCGGCCGTCAAACTCCCATTTATGGAAACCGCTGCGGCATAAGGTGGCGCCGCGGGCCTTGCCCTGGCGTTGCTGCTTGCGGTAACGGTTGAGGTTGACGGGTTTGTCCATGGTGCGATTGTACGCGCTGGTGGTATAAAGTCTGCTGCTTTACATCTGCTGATTATAAGAGGTACAGGAATTATGGGTTACCCGTTGGCGGGCATTAAAGTGCTCGACATGTCCCGGGTGCTGGCGGGACCTTTTGCCGGACGCATGTTGTGTGATCTGGGCGCGGACGTGGTCAAACTGGAGCCGCCGGAAGGGGATATCACGCGCATCTGGGGCCGTAAGATTGCCGGCATTTCCGGCTATTTCAACCAGCAGAATGCCGGCAAACGGGATATTTCAGTTGATCTGGCGCAGTCCAGGGGCGTGGAACTGGTGAAACAACTGGTGGCGGCGGCGGACGTGCTGATAGAGAATTTCCGCCCGGACGTCATGGGCCGGCTGGGCCTTGACTATGCCACCCTGCAAGCGGTTAACCCGCGCCTGATCATGTTGTCCATCTCCGGCTTTGGCGCCAATAATCCGGACAGCCGGCGCGCCGCTTATGCGCCCATCGTGCACGCGGAAACCGGCCTGGTGGAGCGCCAGGCTGAAATCAGCAGCGCCTTTCCGGCGGACATGGCCAGTTCCATTGCGGATACCAACGCATCGCTGCATGGCCTGGTCGGCCTGCTGGCGGCGCTGTACGCGCGGCAGCAGAGCGGCCGCGGTGAACACATAGACCTGGCCATGGTGGACGCCACCATGGTCACCAACGACGGCATGAACTATGCGTTGGAGGCGCTGCGCCGGCCGCTGCCCAACGAGGTGCACGAAACCGCCGCCGGGCATTTGATGCTGGCCGGTGACTTCCGCTTTATCTGGCATCAGCTGCACAACGTCTGCGGTGTGCAGGATGGCCTGCAGGAAGACGCCCCGCTGGAGGAGAAGATTGCCGCGCGGCGCAAAGCGGCGCATCATTTTTTCAACGTTGTCTGCGCCAGCCGCGACGCGGTGATTACCGCCCTGGACAAGATGAATATCGCCTGGGGTGACGTGCGCCGCGCCGGGGACGTCAGCGAGATTGCCGCGGTGCAGGCCCGCGAGTCCATTGCTGAAGTGGATGACCGCGCCGGCGGGGTACGGCGGATTCCCCAATCCCCATACCGTTTTGCCCATGGGCAGGCCGCGGTTCAGGGCGGCGCGCCGCACCTGGGAGAACACAATGTCCAGGTGTTAGACAGCTGGCTGGGTATGAGTGCTGAGGAAGCCGCGCAATGGCGGGATGTGCTGGTGAGCAACGTACCGGATCCGGACTGAGGCGCGCAGGTATGTCATCACGCCTCGGGGTAGGCATCGATTTTGGCACCACAAACTCCGCGGCAGCGGTATTTGACGGCGAACAGGTGACCCTGATTGAGCTGGAGCCCGGGGAGCCGATCATGCCGTCCGCCACCTATGTGGATCAGGCCCTGCAAACCAAGACGGGCCAGGCTGCCATAGACCAGTACATTGCTGACAATACCGGCCGCACGGTGGAACTGACCGCCGAGGTGATTGGTGAGTACAGCCAGTTTGTCGACAGCGACGGCGGTGAGGAACCCGCCGCGGTGGACACCTCAACCCAGAAGATCTACGGCGCGCCGGTGACCGACTGCGGTTTGCAGGGGCGCCTTTTCCGCGGCACTAAAAGGTTGTTGGGTGACGAGCATGTGCGGCGGTTGATGGTATTTGAGCATCCGTTCCGCCTGGTGGCGCTGATCACGCCGCTGCTGCTGCGCATCCGGCATTGTATCGAACAGCAGTCGGGACGCTTTGCGCAGGCGCAGCTGGGCCACCCGGTGAATTTTGAAGGCCGCGGCCGGCTGAGGAACAAGCTGGCGTTTGCGCGCCTGGCGGAGGCTTATAAGTATGCCGGCATCAAAGGCCAGGTATTTTACCCCGAACCCATCGCCGCCGCCGCCGGTTACCTGCATGCCAACCCCGGGGTCGCCGGGGAGCATGTGCTGACCGTTGACTTCGGCGGCGGCACGCTGGATCTGTGTGTGCTGCGCCGCCGCGGCCGGAAGTTTGATGTGGTTGCCACCCATGGCATCGGCCTCGGCGGTGACCATATTGATCAGCTGCTGTTCAGGCACCTGTTATTTCCGCTGTTGGGGGAAGGTGAAGTGTGGCGCCGCAGGGGTGAACACCGCCACATCGAGACCCGTTTCCCGTTTGAGGATTTTGCCGAGCTATTGCTCAACTGGGCGATCACCTACACCCTCAATCAGAACAGATACACCACCCCGGTCATGGAATGTATCGACATGGGCGGGCCGGGCAGGCGTAAATTCGAGCGCCTGCGGGAAGTGATTAAACATAACCTCAGCTATCTGCTGTTTGCGCGGATCAAGGGCTTCAAAGCGTCCCTTTCAAGCGCTGAGCAGGCGCGCCTGGACATTCCTGAAATCGATGTCGACATCAGCATGCGGCGGGCTGAGTTCGAGGTGCTGATCAGCCCGCTGCTGGACGAAGCGGCAGCCGCGGTGGATACCACGCTGGGTGCCGCCGGCCTGCAGCCGGATGACATCGACCTGGTGCTGCGCACCGGCGGTTCCAGCCTCATCCCGGCGTTTAAGGCCCTGTTAGACCAGCGCTTTGCCCGGCGGGTGGTTGAACACGATCCCTTTACCAGCGTTGCCGCCGGCCTGGCGGTGGCGGGCTACCAGGGTCTGAAACTCGCCTGACGGCTATTCCTCGTCGTCCGGCGGCTGCCAGTTCGGGTCCAGGGTGGCAAAAAATGTCTTCAGAATGCGGTAGGTCAGGCCCCAGACAAAGTGCCCGCGTTCCAGCCGGTAGCCGTTGAAGACGGTAGGCACCCCGGCCATCGGTTTGGTCTCGGTATCATGAATTTCGTTGCGGGCCATGGGCTGCAGCGCGGTCCAGACCACGTCCGCAACCTCGTAGTTCGGTGTGAAGTCCGGGTCGCCGCTGATCTGGAACGCGTGGGGCGCAATCAGCATGTCCAGCACCCGGCCCCTGGGTTGCGCCTGCTGATGATTCAACGCCCCCAGGTACTGCGCATGACTCAGATCCAGGCCAATTTCTTCCAGGGTCTCGCGCATGGCCGCTGCCTGCAGGGATGGATCCCCAGGATCCCGGTGCCCGCCCGGAAAAGCCATATGGCCGGACCAGGGGTCGCCTTCCTTTACCGCCCGTTCGATAAACAGCATCTGCGGACCCTGCCGGGTTTCACGCATGATGATGGCCACAGCAGCCTGCCGGGTGGTATTTGAAGGCACCACCAGCTGCGGCTCGTGCAGCGCCAGGGTGTTTCTAATCTGAGTCAGGGTAAACAACGTCTTAGTGCTTGCGGCTGGAAAAACATGCATCATACCCGACTGGCAACTTTCGATGTAGAAGATGAGCGATTCCGATCCGGAACGGCTGTCGCGCCGGGCTGCGCGCCTGCAGTCTGAAGGCAACCACTGTTTTGTCTGCGGCCCGTCTAACCCCATTGGTCTGGGGGTTACTTTTGATTTGCGTGAAGACGTTTGTGTTGCGCAGTTTACACCCGGTCCCGAACACATGGGGTATGACAATGTTACGCACGGCGGCATCGTATTCAGCCTGCTCGACGATGTCATGGCTAACTGGATCTGGCTGCGCGGCGAGCGTTGTTTTACCGGCCGTGCGGAAATCCGTTACCGGGCGGAGCTGCCCGTGGGCACGCCGGTGCGGCTCGAGGGCCGATGCCTGAAGCGCAAGGGCCGCCTGGCGCAGATGGAGGGCAAGGTGATCCGCCAGGCTGATGACTATGTTGTGGCGGAAGCCACGGCGGCTTTTATGATTGCGCGGGAACAGGGCAGCCAGTAAATTAGCGGCGAGATGTGGAGGGGTTTGTTATGGCATATGTCACCATCATAGTGATGCTGGCGTTGATCCAGTACTTGTATTTTGGCGTGGCGGTAGGCCGCGCCCGCGGCCGCCACGGGGTCAGCGCGCCGGCGATCAGCGGGGATGAAACATTTGAACGGTTTCACCGCGCCCACCAGAACACCCTGGAGCAGCTGGTGGTCTTTATTCCCGCGAGTTACGCGGCGGCGTACTACTCCAACGCCCTCATCGCGGTGGCGGTGGGGGTGATCTTCCTGGCGGCGCGCGCCTACTATTTCCGCAGTTATATCAGCGAGCCGCAAAGCCGCGGCACCGGCATGATCGCTACCATGGTAGTCAACGTGGTGCTGATCGGCATGACCCTGGTGGGGGCGGTGCGCGCGGTGCTTATTCAGTAGCGGCGTCCGCGCGGGCACTCCATTCGTCCAGGCGCCGGCGCGCCCGGACAGGGTCGAAGCCGCTCGCCTGGTCTTCTTTCACCGGCGCGGCCAGTTCCACAACATAACCGTTGGGATCGCGGAAATAAATTGAGTGGATAAAACCGTGGTCGCTGGGGCCGCGGGTTTCGATGCCGCTGTCGCGGCCTTTCTGCAGCATCCGTTCCAGGGTCGGGTAATTCACCCGCAGGGCGATGTGCAGATCAAAGTCGGCCTGGGTTTTAAATTCAAAAGCCTCGTCGGGGGCTTCAAAAAAGGCCAGGCAGCCGCCGTCCGCCATCTGAAAAAAAGTATGCAGCACGTTCGCCTGGCGGCCGGTGGCGGTGGTGGTTATGGGAAACGCCTCCACCAGGGGCAGTTCCAGGAAATCTTCGTAAAAAGCGCGGGTTGCCTCGCTGCTGCGGCAACGGTAGGCAGCGTGATGCAAACCCTGAATGTCCGTTTTGGTCATGTTGGAAATCTCCTCTGCAGCCAATCGAGCAAAGCCTGGTTGGTGGCTTCGGGCTGTTCCTGCTGAATCCAGTGCCCGCAGGGAAAGCTGTGCACCTCCAGATCCGCGGCAATCTGGTCCAGACTGTCAGACTTGGGCACCATGTCGTAGTCACCGTACATCATCAGCGTCGGCTGGCTCACCGTTTGCGGATAGTTACCCAGAATTTCCCAGTTGCGGCTGAAGTTGCGGTACCAGTTGAGCCCGCCGGTGAAACCGGCGTGGTTGAATGCGTCGACAAATACCTGCAGTTCCTGTTCCGACATGCACAGGTCACCGGGCATGTCAGCGCGCCGGCTCATGGCAATCATCGGCATGCCCTCAAGCTCCGGGGCGGGGAAATTCCACTGGTTGGTGCGGTACATGTTGCGCAGAAACTGCTCGCAGTTTTCCGCAAAAGCCTGGTCAGCAACGCCTGGCTGGCGGTTGAAATGCACGATATAAAAGTCGCCGCCCAGGGCTTCTTCCCAGAAGCCTACCCATTCGCGCGGCCCGCGCTGCATAAACGGCACACTCAGGTTAGCCACGCCGCTGACCCGTTGCGGATGCATGATGGCCAGCGCCCAGACCACAATGGCACCCCAGTCGTGGCCGACAAATACCGCGTCAGCGTAGCCGTAATGGTCCAGCAGGCCGGCCAGGTCCCCGGTCAGGTGGGTGATGTCGTAATCGGTGACCTCAGCGGGACGGCTGGAGCGGCCGTAGCCCCGCTGGTTGGGCACGATGACGTGGTACCCGGCAGCAACCAGGGGCTGGACCTGGTGACGCCAGGAATAGGCGTGTTCCGGCCAGCCGTGACACAACACGATGGGTTTGGCGTTGTCCTGTCCGGCGCTGAAAACTTCCAGCTCGACGCCGTTGGTGGAGATCTGCGTAGGTTCGGGAAAGTTCACCGGCACAAGTTACCCTCGAAAAGTGTAAGCTTGGCGCAATCCCCCACGTAAAGAAAGAGCAAAAGAAAAACGAACGCAGGGGTAAGGTCATAAGCATTGAGGTGATCCTTCATCTTGCCCTCATTGATCTGAACGATCGTGTTCTGCTACGTGGTAGTCTTCGCGATGGTGGTGCCCTTGTCTGTTTTAGATGTCGCTTTAGCAACTTCATTTAGACAGATCGGAAGCCACCACCCCTCAGTTTGCGAAAAACACGATACATCATCGCCTTTTTGTAAGGTCTTTTGATATACAAACGCCGTCATCCCCAATCAGTCTCAGCAGCTTCAAGTTGGTTCGGTGAGTCTCGGTTTACCGGTACTCATCAGTGCCGTCGGTAAACGTGCCAGCAAGCGTTTCATTGAGTGCTTCGCCGATTCGCAACAAGAACACCCGGGAAGTTCATGCGCGTGCCATCCGAAATTTCTTTGCCTGGCGTGATGACAATGCATTGGACCGTTGGTGGGTGACCCCAAAACTACCCGCATGTGTGATCGGTGTAACGATGAAACATCGTTGGATGAAGTCGAGAGGACCGGGATTTGAGCCGGTGTCCGAAAGTATTGGACAACATCAATATGGCTCCTTTGAATAGAAGAGGAATGATGCGCAGAGGCATCTTGCTGGGCAGTGGATTTTCTTACGAACTGGGTATGCCCGTAGCAGCGGAGCTTACCGAGATTTTCCTGTCATTTTTCACAAGATTTAACAAACAGTCATTTGTCACTGCGATCAATGCGGCGAACACTGATAACCCTGGACGCCCCACGAATCGAAAAGCTCTAAATGCAGGCGTTGATTTACTCTATGCGTACAAAGCGGCTGAGGGTCAGAATTACGAGGAATTGTTGGGGAATATTTTGGCTCTGGGCAACAAATACGACCCAAACCAGACACGCGAAGAAAAACAATCCAATAAAGACTCGTACAGCCGGTTATATTCGATTCTGTACGGGTTCATTCACAAAATTCTAACGTTCTACCAGCTTAGGTCATACCAATCAGTTTATCGTGCCAACCTCCATTGGTACTCTGGGCTAAAATATATTCTGTCGGATGAACAAACGTGGGTCTTCACCTTGAATCATGATATCTATCCTCGGGAATCTGCAACCACACGTTCCGCGGCACAGGCATCATTGCGTATCTCTCGAATCCAGATGCACGGCTTGAGCTCGCACGGCAGCTCGCTGGTCACAGATCCGAAAACCACGCGGATGTATGATCGTCGGAACGATGAGATCTCGTTGGATGAAGTGGAGCAGGTTGGGATATAGGTGGGTCGGGCCCTTGCGCTTCGCCATGAGGTACTTCTCGAGAATTGATACTCCTACATAGTTTCGCGTTACTTCTCCTAGTCTCCCTCGTTGTTTGCGCGCGAGACGAACTCTTTTACTGAGCGATCGAAGGCTGTTCGCCTTCGCACGATGCGTCGCGCAATTTTCTCCCTTTCTTCGCCTATGATGTCCAAGTATTTGGCGAAATACCTCTCGGTCACAACATCGATCTGTGTATCTATCTCATTCTCTCCTGCGTAAGAACTTCGCCTAAACTGAATGTGATTCGCCTTACGCGTCGTAAACGATCGCTTGGACGGTCGCACATCGAGTAACTCACCTTGAACCACCAGAACAGGATAGTGGATGAAGAGATTGATGTTTTCCCGTCGCTCATCTAAAACCCAATAATGATGAGCGCTGACCTCGTGCTCTAGCGCATCGCAGAGTTTTCTAAATGCATCAAACTGAGACTCCTCATGGAATGCCATCCATTCTTTCGGATTTTTCTTCAAGTGAAATGAACAAAATTGAGTTGCGACTCTTTCTGCGCCGTAGTGGTGGTAATCTCCCATATTGAGAAAATCATTGATAGGTACAGGAGCATCGGCCGCATCTGACTCGATGATTGTTACAGGCAAGCCAGATACGCGAAAGTCTTCATAGTAAACAAAAGATGCCTGGGGTTCTTTTGTGAAGAACGCGATTGGTTGAGGATTATTCACACACTCAATGAGCAGGTTCACGAATAGATAGTCGTCCCCTTTACCAAGTTGCCTTGCAAGTAGAGCCGAAAGGTCGAGTTCTCTAGACTTTCCCGTGTTTGGATCTGGATAGCTTGCATTCGCCTGGACCAAATAAGAATACTCATCGAGCAACGACTCAATGCGACTTTCAAGGAGGTAACCAGATCTCTCAAGGGCAGACTTAATATCGGATCCCGAAATTTTTTCTTTTTTGTCATTCACGATGTTTTGCGTTTCCAATGGATGCACTACCGAGTAGAGTCACCACGTCTTTAAGATTGAATTGCCGAACTTTCGATGGATACAGTGATCGAACTAAGGAATGGCGCCCTCGACCCAATTCTCTGGCCGGTCACAAACGAACAAGTGCACCAAATCATTACTTTTTCAAGGTACTCGTCTTGAGCTGCTTTCATTGCGCGAATTTCCTTAGGCGCAAAAAAGCCATCTAACCCATCGTATACGCTCTTGTACGGTTCAAAAGGTAGCAAGGCTGAGGATTCCAGCCACATTGTCAGCAATGCCCAAGCACGACAAATCGCCCTCATACAGCTATCTGCTTCTTCCCAGGAAATCATTTTCGCTGGGCCATTATGTGCAATCACGGTATGCCGAAAGTCCAAAGCCGCACTTTCGTCTAGTACCTTGGTGATGGCCGTCAGTTCTTTGCTATCTATGTCAACGAGATCACCTCTTGATTTCAAATAACGTTTGTTTTCATTGAATAACTTCAAAAGAGATTCTGTGTTTGCAGCGCGATCGACGAGTTTTGCGCATTTCGAGAAAACGACATAAGTAGCACCAACACTCCACTGCTTGAAAAATAGGTTGCTGTCGAACGGATTTATCTCTGTATCCAAGGAGAATCCGGCTACGGTAGAGCGCCAGCCCACGAGTTCGTAGAACAGCATGTCGACTGATTGGCGTTCACCATTGATCAGGTCTCGGTCCCGCTCGGAGGTGCGTTTGTATAAGTATTATGTTACTCGCTTCTTTGCCTGATGTTCATGAATCGCCTTAACGATTCGGTGTATGCGAACACTCATTGAGATAGAGTTATGTTCCTTGTGCCATTCTAGGAACATACCGGCCAGCCGTAAGGATGTTTCTCCACCCAAAGTTTCTATCGATTTGATCATGCCAGCATCAAAAACTCCCGCGCCACTAAATCCTTTTGGTTTTATAGCATTAACCTTATTGCCCTCGGCGTTTTTGGCATATCGTTGGTATTCTAGAAGTATGTAGTCGCCTTCGAACAATTTTTGCTTCTTCTCAAAACCAGGGTCTGCTACTCCCACGCTTGCATAGGACGCTGGTGCTGGAGAAATCGTCTTTTTCGGTGCATTGATCGACTTCTTGGTTCGACTCTTTGAGAAAGGATATCCCAGTATGATGAATAATCGGCCAACCGGATTTGTTGCTGAATTCAGTGTTTCGTTTCCATCAATAGATCGAACATCGCCGAGAGATTTCATGTCGTCCTTGGTCAGTTCCCAAAACGCAAAATCGAATTTGTCGGCCTCTCGATTCCCTGCGGGATTCGTGCACTTGACTTCGCCAGATACAGCCACAGGCTCGGTGCCTTCAGATCCAATAACCCAGAGCGAGTAGTCATTTTCTTCGGCATCTTTGCTTTTAATCAAATCAATCGCATGGGCGGCGGTGACGCCATAGTGACACCCACCGACCTCAAGCAAGAAACAAGTTCCGACCGGTTCAAGATTTAGGCTATTTGAGCTGCCATAGAGCGGGCGTACGGAACCGCGGAATTGTTCGTCGCACTCTTTTGCTCGCAAAGCAAGTGCTTCACCTATACCTTTTACAATCTCCACCGGAACCTCTCAACAATTGAGCAACTATCCAGTCACCGTAGTTGAATATCACAACAGAATCCTTTGTATTTGTGCAGCCCAGAGGGTGCTTGAACAAGTCAGAACTCATTCATGGCTCTGGTTTTGCTATTGATGAAATGTGTTATCAACAGCAAAAGATCAGCATCATCGACCTAGCCCTACGTTTCATCGATCATTGATCCCGATGGCAGACAAGCTGCAGCTTAGGTGCCCCTAGCCTGGTCGATGACACTGGCGATACAACACTCCCTTTACGGCGCAGTCTAACCCTCAGTTCCGTGCATCACAAGTGTTCTGTTGGCCGCGACGTGCACGGCCCCGCTGGTTAATGTGAAGGTGAGCGAAACCAGCATGGATGGCTACACCGAAACGGCGGGTGGGTTGCGCAATTGGTCCATCGATGAAGTGAAGACGAATTGCATCCTGGCTCAACTTAGCGCCGAGATGCAGATCAACCGATCACGGGGACATTTCGATATGGTACTCGGCTGGCAGACGTCCCACGGCGATACGTGGGCGTGCTGGCCGTCCTGAATCTGTCCATTGATCTCTCAGACAAATCCTTCCCAACCTTGGGCTACAACAGAACGTTCGGGATTATTATGACAGTCATGGTCCCTCACTGGACTGGAAAGCCATTTTCCAAGCAGCAGATTGATTGATTTGAGGCATCTGCCCCCTTTTTTATGCCTGAATGGCGCTGGGGTCGGGAGTGCGCCATGTAAATCCGGGCGACTACATGTTTCGCGTCACCCTTCGATGACGTATCGTGTTTTTCGGGGCGAGCTGAAAAACCACCTCGGCAAGAATAACCACCTCGGCAAGACGGAGGGTAAACAATGAGTGCAGCAGCGGAACTGGACGGCGACAAACTGCGCCGCTTTCTTAAACAGAGCGGCGAGACGGTGGCGGCGGGCTTTAACTGCGCCATTACGGTGGCCGGTGACCGCCTCGGCTTGTATGCAACGCTGCAGCAGCACGGGCCGGCAACCTCAGCGGAACTGGCAGCGGCCACC
Source organism: Pseudomonadales bacterium (assembly GCA_028279305.1). Lineage (GTDB taxonomy): Bacteria > Pseudomonadota > Gammaproteobacteria > Pseudomonadales > Azotimanducaceae > UBA4421. Next base: position 181 of record JANQOA010000028.1, on the reverse strand, counting down.
GGTCTGCATGAACGCTGGCTGCGCGAATGGCTGCAGCATCAGGCCTGCGTCAAGCAGCTGGAATACGGTGACGACGGGCGTTTTTCCATCAGCCCGGAAGCCGCCGCGGTGCTGGTTGAAAAAGATCACCCGGCGTTTCTGATGGGCGCCTTTGACAGTGCCGTGGCGGTGGCGCCGGCGG
>JANQOA010000020.1 GCA_028279305.1 Pseudomonadales bacterium | reverse complement strand
GTTTTGTGATCATGAATAACGGACCGTTGAACCGGCCGAAACTGCCCGGCATCCCCGGCATCAGCGACTACCGCGGGCACACCTTTCATACCAGCCGCTGGGACTACGCTTACACCGGCGGCAGTTCCGAGGGCGGCTTGCATAAGCTCAGCGACAAGCGCGTAGCGGTCATCGGTACCGGTGCAACCGCGGTGCAGTGTGTGCCCCATCTGGCGGAGTCGAGCCGGCAGCTTTACGTTTTTCAACGCACGCCGTCTTCCATTGACGTGCGGGCCAACCGGCCCACGGACCCGGAATGGGCGGCCAACCTGCCGCCGGGCTGGCAGCGGGCGCGCATGGAAAACTTTAATACCCTGTGCTCCGGCGGCATTGTGGAGGAAGATCTGGTACAGGACGGTTGGACGGAAATTATCCGCAACCTCATTTCCATGGCCAACTACCGGGGTAAGGACACGGACTGGTCCCAGGTGCCGAAGCTGATGGAACTGGCGGACTTCAAAAAGATGGAGCAGATCCGCGCCCGGGTTGACAAACTGGTGGACGATCCGCTGACGGCGGAGGCACTCAAGCCATATTACCGGCAGTTCTGCAAACGCCCGTGTTTCCACGACAGCTACCTGCAGGCTTTCAACCGCGGCAATGTGCAACTGGTGGATACCCAGGGCCAGGGCGTCCAGCGCATCACGCCGGCCGGGGTCATGGCCAACGGCCGTGAGTACCCGGTGGACTGCATTATATTCGCCACCGGGTTTGAAGTCGGCACGGATTACACCCGGCGTGCGGGTTATGACCCGCAAGGTAAAGACGGCCTGCGTTTGAGTGAAAAGTGGGCCGACGGGATGCGCACCCTGCATGGGGTGCACAGCCGCGGCTTCCCCAATCTGTTTATCATGAGTAACGGCCAGGCGGCGTTCACCACCAACTTCCCCCACGCCATGGATGAAGGCGCCCGGCACATCGGCTACATCCTCAAGCGCTGTCTGCAGGAAGGCATCAGCACCGTGGAGGCGGCACTGGATGCGGAGGATGCCTGGGTGGAGGAAATCATATCCCTGTCCCGCTACAACGAGGACTTTCTGGCGGCCTGCACCCCGGGCTATTACAACAACGAAGGCCAGCCCAACCCGAAGAGCATCCAGAACGGCAGTTACGGCAAGGGGCCAAACCCGTATTTTAAGCTGATGCGGGAGTGGCGGCAGCAGGGCGGCATGGCGGGGCTGGAGATCCGCCCCCTTTAAATCAGCCGTGGCTGTCCATATATAGGAGTGTTACAGAGTCTTTAAAGGATCAGCCCAGGCTGACGCAGGCGCACAGATGGACATTGACCAAGACGGCGAACTTGTCACCGAAGCGGATAGCGGCACGCAGATCATTCTGCCCAGCGAAACCTTTCCCGGCATTATTCACATTATTCCCCAGGCGCACCGGCCGTTTTTTCCGGGCCAGGCGGTGCCCCTGGTCATGGACGCCAAGGTCTGGCAACCGGTGTTTGAGGCCATGCAGCAGCCGGAGCAGGCGCTGTTCGGGGTGGTGGCCATGAAGCGGGATGCGGTTGAAGGCCAGGAACCGGCGGTGGAAGACCTGTATGAAATGGGTTGCCTGTGCCGGGTGCACCGGGTGCACGTTGAGGGAGATCAGATCCAGGTGCTGATGGAAGGTCTGCAGCGTTTCCGGGTGCGCCAGTGGGTGCGCAGGGAAACGCCCATGACTGCCAGCGTGCGCTATTTTCCGGACCGGGCGGAAACCCAGACCGCGGAAGAGAAAGCTTATGCGGTGGCCATAATCAACACCATTAAAGAGTTGATTCCCATGAACCCCCTGTACGGTGAGGAGTTGAAAGTTTTCCTCGCGCGTTCCAATCCCAATCGTGCCGCCCTGCTGGCGGACTTTGCCGCCAGTCTCACCAGTGCCGGCCGCAGGGACCTGCAGGAGGTGCTGGAGCGGGTGGATCTGCAGCCGCGCCTGGAGTGGGTGGTGCAGCTGTTGCACAAAGAGCTGGAAATCGCCTCCGCGCAGATGGAAATCCGCAAACACGTTGAAGAAGAGATACAGGGGCACCAGCGCGAAGCCATCCTGCGCCAGCAGCTCAAATACATCCAGAAAGAGCTGGGCATTGCCAAGGATGACAAAACCGCTGAACTGGATCTGTTCCGCAAACGGGCTAAAACGCTGGCGCTGCCGGAGGGAGCCGCCCAGCGTTTCGAAGACGAAATGAACAAGCTTGCACTGCTGGAAGTCGGCTCGCCGGAATACGGCGTAACGAGAAACTATCTGGATTGGCTGACCAGCCTGCCCTGGGGCAAATTCAGTCAGGACAACCTGGATCTGAAGAGCGCGCAAGACGTGCTGGCCCGGCATCACGAAGGTCTGGACGACGTCAAAGAACGCATTATCGAGTTTCTTGCGCTGGGCCAGATGAAAGGTGATGTGGGTGGTTCAATCATCTGCCTGGTGGGCCCGCCCGGGGTGGGCAAAACTTCTCTGGGGCGGGCGGTGGCTGAAGCGCTGCAACGCCGTTTTTTCCGCTTCTCAGTAGGCGGCATGCGCGACGAAGCTGAAATTAAAGGCCACCGGCGAACCTATATCGGGGCCATGCCGGGCAAACTGGTGCAGGCGTTAAAAGACACCACCACCGCCAATCCGGTGATCATGCTGGACGAAATCGACAAGATCGGCTCATCGTTCCAGGGTGACCCGGCCAGCGCCCTGCTGGAAGTATTGGACCCGGAGCAGAACGCCAACTTCCGCGACCATTACCTGGACGTGGATTTTGACCTCTCCAAAGTGCTGTTCATCTGCACCGCCAACCAGTTGGATACCATCCCGCGCCCACTGCTTGACCGCATGGAGGTGATCCACCTCAGCGGCTACCTGCAGGATGAAAAAGTGGCGATCTGCCGCAAGCATCTGCTGCCGCGCCAGCTTGCCAAGGCCGGTCTGGCCCGCGGCGACGTAAAAGTGGATACAGCGGCGCTGCGCGCGCTGATTGACGGTTATTCCCGGGAGGCAGGGGTACGCCGGCTGGACAAAGCCATTGCCACCCTGGTGCGCAAGGCGGTGGTGAAAATCCTGCAGGGTGAAGACAAGCCGGTGCAAGTCAAAAAGGCGGATCTGGAAAGCTATCTGGGCCGCCCGGTCTTTACCGACGAACAGACCCACCACGGGGTGGGCGTGATCACCGGCCTGGCCTGGACGGCGGCGGGCGGGGCTACCCTGCCGGTGGAAGCCCAGGTGGTGCATCAGCGTCAGGCGGGCCTGAAACTCACGGGACAGTTGGGTGAGGTGATGCGCGAATCCGCCAACATTGCCTACAGCTTTGTGCGCGGGCATGCCGACAAGTTAGGCATCAAGGCGGAGTTCTTTGACAGCACTAATATTCACCTGCACGTGCCCGCCGGGGCCACCCCCAAGGATGGCCCCAGTGCCGGCATTACCATGGCCAGTGCCTTGCTGTCGCTGGCGCGGGGCAAGGCGCCGAAGAAGGGTTGGGCGATGACCGGAGAACTGACCTTAACCGGCCATGTCTATCCGGTGGGCGGCATCCAGGAGAAGCTGATTGCCGCCAAGCGGCAGAAGCTCAAAAAGATAGTGCTGCCGGCCGCCAACGCCGGGGACGTGGAACAGATCAGTGAAAAGGTCACCAGCGGGCTGCAGATTGAATACGCGGACCACTTTGAAGATGTGGTGAAGTTGCTGTTCGGCTGAAGCGGCCCGTCCCAGCCCGGTTGCGCCGGGCAATCCGGCTTGTTGTACGCACCCGGCTTGCGTAAGGTGGGGCAAAGCTGCAACTGGGAGGGTGTGCTATGGCTTTTGTGGTCGACATGGATTCCCATGTCATGGAACCGCCGGATCTGTGGGAAAACTATCTGGAGGAAAAATTCCTCGACCGGGCCATCCGAATCCGCCGCCGGGACGACGGCGTGGAGGAACTGGTGGTGGACAACAAAGTCATTTTCTCCGGGCCTTTGTCCGCCCTGGGCGGCGTTGAGCTGGACGCCGTGGAGTCGTTTACCCGCCCGGATCTCAGTTACATTGACGGCTGTCCGCCGGCCAGCTACGACACCCGGGCGCGGGTGCAGTTGCTGGACGAATGGGGGGTTGATGCCGGCGTTGTGTTTCCCACCGTGGGTATCCTGTGGGACAAAGAGGAAGATCCTGAGTTAGCCATGGCGTACGCCCGGGCTTACAACAACTGGCAGTGGGATTTTGCCAGGCCGGCGCTGCAGCGCATTCTACCTATTGCCCATATTCCCCTGTATGACGTTGACCTGGCTGTTACGGAACTCAAGCGCTGCCTGCAATTGGGTTTCAAAGGCATGTTCCTGGCGCCGGAACCGGTCTGCGGTAAACGGCCTTCACATCCCGACTTCGACCCGTTGTGGCAGCTCATGGTGGACGCTGACCTGCCGGTCTGCATCCATCTCATTGTGCGTTTCGACCGGATTGTAAATCTCAGCGCCACCAACTGGTGGGACGGCAGCGTGGAGCGCAGCAACATGATCTTTTCGTTTTCCCTGGGCGGAACCATGCAGCTGATTCCGGCGGTTGCCGCTCTTGTGTGTGACGGCTTGTTTGACAGACACCCGCGGCTGAAGATGGCTATAGTGGAGTCCGGCGCGGGATATGTGCGCTACCTGATGGACCGCATGGACGAAAAGTACGCCCGCTTCAGCAAGATCAATCCGCTGAAACGCTGGCCCAGCGAATACGTGCGCGACAACTTCTGGTTTGTCATGGACCCGTCGGAAGGCTCCATCGACGCCCAGTGCGACCTGGTGGGAGAGGACAAATTCCTCTGGGGTTCGGACTACCCGCATATCGATTCCCACATCAACGCCGTGGCGGAGGTGCAGCAGGCATTGGCGCCGATGAGTGAAGCCCGCCGCCAACTGGTGCTGGGTGAAAACGCGCGGCGGCTGTTTAACCTGGCGTGACGGCCGTGGTCTCAGAATTGCTCGCCGGCTGACCGCCGCCGCAACATTTCTTCCATATCCAGGTGGGCGGGACCCTGCCTGGCCAGCACGTGATCCACCCGGGAACGGACAAAGTCGTCCCACGCCGGATGGGGCAGAATGTATAGCTGGCCCGCCTGCATGGCGTTGAATACCGTATCGGCAATTTCCGCCGGCGCCTTGCCCTGGGCCAGCAGGCCCTTGGCGATGGCCGCGGTGGTGGCATCCACGCCCTTTTTCTCCACCGCCAGTTCAGCCGGACGGTTGCGTTCCGCTTCAACGATATTGGTATCGACAAATCCGGGGCATAACACCGACGCGCAGATGTTGGCGTCCATGTCCACCAGGTCGTTGTACAGGGTTTCGGTCAGCGCCAGCACACCGTGTTTGCTTACCCCGTAGGTGCCGCCGCCGGGCATCAGCCCCGCCAGCGAGGCGGTGTTAACCACGTTGCCGCTTTCACCGTGGTCGATCATATGCGGCAGGAATGCCTGCAGCCCGTACAACACACCGTAGAAGTTCACACCCATCACCCAGTCCCAGTCCGCAGCGGGCACCTGCCAGATCTTTTTGCCGGCGCCGCCGGTACTGGCCACCCCGGCGTTATTGCACAGTACATGTACATTGCCGAATTCGCTGATGGCCCGGTCCGCCAGGTTCTGCACCGACTCCTGCACCATGGTGTTGGTGAGCACGCCGATGACCCGGCCCTGGCGTTCCTGCAGTTTTGTTACGGCAGCATTTAATGCCTGCTCTTCAATATCCGCCAGCACCACGTGCATCTGCTCTTCAACAAACCGCTCAGCCAGTGCCAGGCCGATGCCGCTGGCCGCGCCGGTGACCACTGCGGTTTTACCTGCATAGTCTCCCATCTGTTTCCCCGCTTGCGAGTTATGCCGGAGTTATAACTTTTTTTTCCCGCGCCGAACAGGCCCGCAGGGGTGCGGAAAGGCGTGCCCCCTGCAACAGGCGTGTTAACATCGGAGCGCATCGATGTTCGATAAACAAAGCTGGGGAGGAAATTATGCAACCGTTGCAGGGTGTTAAGGTGATGGAGTTTTCCACCATGATCACCGCGTCTTTTGCCGCCATGATGATGGCTGAGCAGGGTGCTGAGGTGATTAAAGTCGAGCCGGTGGAACTGGGTGACCCCATGCGTTATCTGGGCAGCAGCAAGGGGGGCATATCCGCGCTGTTCGCCAACTGCAACCGCGGCAAAAAATCCCTGCGCATGGATCTCAAATCGGACGCGGGTAAAGAAGTGATCCGCGAACTGGCGCGGGACACCGATATCATCTTCTGCAACTTCCGTCCGGGCGTGATGGATGCGCTGGGTCTGGGCAGCGAAGCCTTGCGCGCGCTGAACCCGCGTCTTATCTATTGTGGTGTAACCGGTTTCGGCACTGCGGGGCCGGACCGGGACAAGCCGGCTTACGATCCGGTCATCCAGGCCCAGGCTGGGTTTGCCGCGGTACAGGGTCAGGGTAAGGAGGGCCCGGAATTTGTGCGCAACCTGACCTGCGACAAAATTACCGCATATACCGCCTGTCAGGCTGCCACCGCGGCTTTGTATGTGCGTGAAAAGACCGGCGAAGGTCAGCATATCGACCTGTCGATGATGGATGCCGGCCTATATTTCCTGTTCCCGGACGGCTTTATGCACCGCACCCTGCTGGATGACGACGTCGATGCGGTGCCGCCGCTCAGCGAGATGCTGTATGATCTGACCGTGACCCGGGACGGCGGTGTAACCCTTTCCGCGGCCAACGAAGCACAACAGGTAGGGTTGCTGATGGCCATCGACGCGTTGCCGTTGATGGCGGATGAGCGTTTTAACAGCCAGGAAAAACTGATCGCCAATATTGATGAATTCCGCGAACTGCTGAAAGATGAATTCCTCAAGTATGGTACGGACGAACTGCTGGCAAAATTGAAGGAAAACGATGTGCCGGCAGCCAAGTGTCTCGATTACGAAGACGTCTGGAATCATCCGCAATATGCCGCCAACAACAGCATTGAGGTTGCCGAGCATCCGCTGATGGGGCAGATGCGCCGGGTGAAGCCGCCTGCACAGTTCAGCGGCCGGCGCCTGGAACCGGCGTCCAACAGCCCTGCACACGGTCAGCACAGCCGTGAGGTTCTGGCGGCTTTGGGCCGCAGCGAAGCGCAGATCAAGCAGCTGTTCGACGAGGGTATTGTGCAATAAACACCGGCTGCGGCCTCTGGGTTGGCGATCAGTTGGGGGTCGGTGGGGGATCAGTGGGGAATCAGTGGGGAATCGATGAACAGTGAACGGAAAACCGTCTCGTTGGAAAGGGGCCGGGAGGCGGTTAAGGCAGCCCTGGTCAACGCGGCTTGTGAGATGTTGGCGGAGGTTGGACCCAACGCCATGAGCCTGCGCACGGTTGCCAACCGGGCGGGAGTCAACCACGGTCAGGTGCACCACTACTTCGGCGGTAAGCAGGGGCTGATCGAAGCCGCCGCGGTGCGCATGGCGGGCGAACATTTTGCCCGCGTGCAGCAGCGTTCCGCCGGCGCGCCGGTACCCCCGCCGCTGACCCTCGGGGAAGACGCCCAATACCTGCGCGCTAAAGTAAGGCTGGTGTTGGATGGTTATCTGGAAACTGCGTCCCGGGAACTGGCGGAGGGGCCGTCGGTTCCCCTGGAAGCCCGCCGCTACCTCACCCGCCGCTACCCGGCCGGGCAGGTGCCCATGGAGATCAAAACCCGGGTTGCGGTTACCTCGGCAATCGAAATGGGCTGGGCTGCCCTGGAGCCGTTCATCCTGCGCCTGGCGGATGTGCAGGATGATGAAGTAGAGGCGGTGCGCGATCAGGCCAGGGTGCTGGCGCGCAGCTTTGTCCGCGAGTTGGAACAGGGTACGGAACCCGGGGAGCGGGTTTAACATGGCGCCTTCCCCGCAGCCGCGTCTGGCCGGTAAAACGGCGCTGGTGACCGGCGCCAGTCGCGGTATCGGCAGATCCATAGCGCTGGCGTTCGCTGATCAGGGCGCACACCTTGCCCTTACCGCCACCAATGAACAGGCCTTGCAGCAGGTGCGCGAAGAAGTGCTATCCCGGCAGGTGGAATGTACGGTGCTGCCCGCTGACGTCACGGATGCGGAAGCGGTAGCCGACATGTTCAGCAGCGCGGCAGCCTGGCGGGGCGGCCTGGACATACTCGTAAACAACGCCGGTGTTTATGTCGGCGGCCAGTTTACCGATTACAGCTTTGCGGATTTTGACCGCTTGATGAAAGTGAACGTTTACGCGGTCTTTCAGCTCATGCAGCTGGCACTGGGGCATATGCAGCCCCGGGGCAGCGGCAAGATCATTAATGTTGCTTCCACCGCCGGTAAATGGGAGAGCCCCAACCAGGCGGCTTACAATGCTTCAAAACATGCGGTGGTTGGACTCACCCGCTGTGCGGCGCTGGAAAACGCCAGCCGCGGCATCAACGTTAATGCCATCTGTCCGGGCCTGGTGGACACGGATATGCTGCAGCAGTTCCAGGTACAGGCGGATCTGCTGGACATATCCCTGGACGAATTGAAAGCGGCCGCGTTGGGCCGGGTGCCCATGGGCCGGTTTCTGCAACCGGAAGAAGTGGCGCACATTGCCGTGTATCTGGGCAGCGACGAATCCGCCGGCATGACGGGCCAGACGATAACTATTTCCGGCGGCATGCGCATGGGCTGACCGCCGGCACAGAGAATTGAGAGGTTAACAATGCAGCAGGATCTTTTACCGGTGCGCGGTTCCCCCGGCTCACCCTATACCCGGAAAATGCTGGCGTTATTGCGCTTCAGGCGGATTCCCTACCGCTTTCTGCAGAGCGAACGGGACGCCGCGGAGTTGCCGCAGCCCAAAGTCGGGTTGATTCCCGTTTTTTACTTTGCGGATGAGGCGGGCGCGTTGCAGGCTGAAGTGGACAGCACACCGATTATCCGCCGGCTGGAGGATGAATACGCCGGTCGCTCGGTCATCCCGGCGGACCCGGTGATGGCTTTTGTAAATTACCTGCTGGAGGACTACGGCGACGAATGGCTGACCAAAGCCATGTTCCATTACCGCTGGTACTACGATGCTGACATCGAAATGGCGGGTTCGGTATTGCCCCACTATGCGGACGTCAGTGTCCCCGATGAGCAGATTGCAAAACTTAAAGCAGCGTTTTCCGAGCGGCAGATCTCCAGGCTGTATGTGGTCGGCTCCAACGACACTACCGCGGTTGTCATTGAAGACAGCTATAAACGTTTTCTCGCTGCGTTAAATGAACATCTGAAGGCGTTGCCTTTTCTCATGGGACGGCGCCCGGGCTCAGCGGATTTTGCCTGCATGGGCCAGCTCACCCAGTTGGTGCAGTTTGATCCCACGCCGGCGCGGATCGCCGCGGCGGGTTTCCCGCGGGTGCACGCCTGGGTCAGCAAGGTTGAAGACCTGTGCGGCTTGCAGGTTGAAGCCGACGGATTTGCTGAGGCGGATGACTTTCCAGCTACGCTGAGTGCCCTGTTACAGGAAGTGGGGCGCACCTACGTCCCGGTGATGCTGGCGAACGCCCGGGCGCTGGATCAGGGCTTGAGCCAGGTGGAAACGGAAGTGGAGGGCAAAACCTGGACCCAGGAGCCGTTTCCCTATCAGGGAAAATGCCTGCAATGGCTGCGTATTGAATATGCGCGGTTGTCCACGGAAGACAAAATCCGCCTGGACAGCCTGCTGGCCGGCACCGGTTGCGAACGGCTGGTGGCGCCGCCGGATTAACTCAACCGCGCACCCCGAACAGCACGCAGCACGTCAGGATCAGCAGGAACATGCCGCCCAGCCAGCGGCGCGTGGCGCCCGCGGGTCCGCCCCCCGGGCGGGTCCAGCGGACCGGGCCCAGGCACCAGGCCGCCGCCAGCGCCACCAGGCAACCCCACACATTCCACCACAACCATGAGACCTGGGGCGCCCACCACCACAGCGCCAGGTTTGCCGCCAGGCCGCAGATAAATCCGCTGATGGCGCGCACTTCCCCGACCCGCGGCGTCAGCAGCGCCAGGACAAACAAAGCCAGCAACGGGCCGTTGGCCATGGAGCCGATCTTGTTAATGGCTTCCAGCACCGTGGGGGCGATGGATTCAACCTGGTAACTGAAAGCAACCGCGAACAGTCCCCAGCCCAGGGTGATGGCTTTGGATAACAACAAGCGGCCGGACGCCGACTGAGTGCCGGCACCCGGTAAATGGTCTTCGACGGTGGCGGCGGCAAGGGAGTTCAAGGCTGAATCGATAGACGACATGGCGGCGGCAAACAGGCCCACCATGATCAGGCCCACCACCCCGGCGGGGAATGCCTGCACCACGAAGTGCGGGAACACCAGATTATAGTTCGGCTGGCCCAGGGCGGTGAGCGGCAGGGATTCGATAAAGCCCGGGTGACGGACCGCGTATACCGCCAGTGCAATACCCAGCAGGCAGTACAACAGTACCACCGGAAAGCGCAGCAACCCGTTCAGCAACAGGATACGCTCCGCGTCAGCCTGGCTGCGGCTGGCCAGCACCCGCTGAGCCTGGCTCTGGTCGCAGCCGTAATACGCCATGTACAGAAACAAGCCGCCGATCAACATGGGCCAGAACGCAAAGTTGTTGTCGCCGCTGAAGCCCCAGGAGAAGTCCAGGGCCTGCAGGCGGCCGGCCAGCGGTTCCCGGCCGGCGGCGGCCAGTAACTCCCCGGGACCGCCGCTGTCCGCGCTCAACAGGATCAGACTGACTGCCACCGCGGTTACAATCAGCAGCATCTGCACCACATCCGAAATCACCACCGCGCGCATGCCGCCCAGCAGATCGTAAATGATGGTCACCCCCATCAGCAGCAGCACCGCCTGGGTATAACTGATGTCCACCAGCATGGTGGTCAGCACGCCGACGCCGTAGACGGTGACACCGGTTGCCACGCCGCGGAATATCAGAAATACGGCGCTGGCCAGCAGCCGCGCCCGGCGGCCCAACTGCTGCTGCAGAAAACCATAAACCGACACCTGCCTGCCGCGGCGGACCGCGCTCAACAGCCACACCAGCACCAGCATGGCCAGCGGCACCGCCAGTTCGTATTGCAGCCACAGCAGCCCGCCGGCAGCGGTAAATCCTACAAATGCCGGCGCCCCCAGCAGGCTGTTGGTGGAACATTGGGTGGCCATGGTACTGGTGGCCAGGCTCAAGGGCCCCATGTGGTTGCCGCCCAGGAAGTAATCCCGGCGGGACTTTTGCGCGCGGCCGAGGACAAAAGCCAGCACCAGCATGCCGGCCAGGTATACGGCGATGACCAGCCAGTCTAGGGTGTGCATTGGCATGAAAAGTGCTTAATTTCCGGCAAAACAATCAGAAACAATATGTCTAGCAAAATTCAGGCCGACCCTGAACATGACCGCCGTTACGCGCGGCTGTTGGAACTGCTGAACCGCTTGTACAGCAGGCCCGCCGCGGAGCACCTGGCGCGCGACCTGTGGCAGCGGGCAGCGCAGGTTTCGGCAACCCCGGCAGCGGCGCGCAATGACTGTATGCTGATCACCTACGCGGACAGTATATGCAGTGAAGAGACACCGCCGCTACAAACCCTGGCCCGTTTTCTGCGCCAGCCCCGGCTGGGTTTGCAGCAGAGTTTCGGGCGCCTGCACCTGCTGCCGTTCTTTCCATCATCTTCGGATGACGGATTTGCGGTGGTCGATTACCGGATGGTGGACCATCACCTGGGCAGTTGGCAGGACGTGGCGGACCTGGCCGGCGACTTTGATCTGATGTTCGACCTGGTCATCAACCACTGTTCCCGGGAGAACCTCTGGTTTGCCGACTTTATCAGCGGCCGAGAGCCGGGGCGGCGCTACTTCATTACCCTGCCGGAAGACTCTGACGTAGGCAGCGTGGCACGCCCGCGCAGCACGCCGCTGATTTCCTCCGTACATACCTATCAGGGCATCCGGCATGTCTGGAACACCTTCAGCGACGATCAGATCGACCTGGATTTTTCCAACCCGGATGTGCTGCGTGAGTTTGCCGATATTCTGTTTTTTTATGTCTCCCGGGGTGCGCAGCTGATCCGCCTGGATGCCATCGGCTATTTGTGGAAGCGGCTCGGCACCACCTGCCTCAACCTGCCGGAGGTTCACGGCGTGGTGCAGGTGCTGCGCCTGCTGCTGGAGGCGGCGGGTACGGACGTAAAGCTGGTCACTGAAACCAACGTCCCCCATGATGAGAACATAGCTTACTTCGGCCGGGGTGACGAAGCCCACCTGATTTATCAGTTCAGTCTGGCGCCTTTGCTGTTGTACAGCTTCGCGTTTCAGGACAGCAGTTATCTGACTACCTGGGCGGCGCGCCTGGCACCGCCGCCGGCGGGTGCCGCCTATCTGAACTTTATTGCTTCCCATGACGGCTTTGGCCTGCGCCCGCTGGTGGGGTTGGTGCCGGAGGCCAACGTACAGCGGCTGGTGGACCTGATGCACCAGCGCGGCGGTTTTGTCACCCTGCGTGACGCCGGCGGCGGTGACTCCCGGCCTTACGAAATCAACATCTCGCTGATGTCCGCCTTTGGCGGGGAAGCGGGGCTGGCGGCCTATCTTGCCGCGCACGGATTGTTGATCAGCTTTCAGGGGACACCGGCCCTTTATATCCACAGCCTGCTCGGTACGCTGAACGATCTTGATCTGGTCGAGCAGACCGGCCGCACCCGCTCCATCAACCGCAGCCGCTGGACTTTGCCGGCGCTGCAGGCGCAGCTGGCGGACCCGCAGTCGCTGCATGCCAGGGTGCTGGCGGCGGTAACGGACATGTTGAACAAACGCGCGCAACAGCCCGCGTTGCAGGCCCAGGCGCAACAGGTGGTATTGCCGGGGGCGCCGGGCTATTTTGTCATGCGCCGCCGCGGCGGCGGTCAAACTCTGCTGGTGATCTGTTCGCTGCTGCCCCGGGTACAGCAGCTCAGCATCAGCCCGCTGGGGCTGCACGCCGGTGTTTATGCGGATCGTTTTGCCGGCGTCCAGCGCCATGTGGCGCAGCAGCTGATGCTGGCGCCCTATGAGGTGCTGTGGCTGGAGCTGCCGGAAACTTAAGCGCCGGCCGCGGCGCGCAGCGGCCGGCAGTCGCGGTAGTCTGCTGTCACTGCCGCCAGCATGTCCGGATGAATGTCCGGATAGGCGCCGGCCACCCTGCGCCAGGTGGGCATAAACGGGATTTCTTCTCCGCCGTCCAGAAATGCCTTGCCGGCTTTCAGAATGTTGCTGGCAAATACTTCCACCGCCTTCTCTTCCGCGTGGCGGTCCAGCACCAGACCGTTCATGGCAGCGTCGTTGGCATAAGATTCGATGAGATCCAGGGCGATGCGGTAGTAGCAGGCTTTGGCGGTGCGCACGGCGCCATCGTCGAACACCACGCCGTAGGTGGCGAGCTTTTTGAACAGCGCTTTGGCGATGTCCAGGCTCATGCGCGACAGCCCTTTGGAAGCATCTTCAGCGGACAGCGCCTGGTGTTTGTGATCGTAAGTGTCGGCAATTTCCACCTGACACAGCCGGTTGGTGGAGTAGTTGCGGTACATCTCCGACAGCAGGCCTATTTCCAGCGCCCAGTCCGAAGGGATGCGCAGGTCAGCCAGCACGTCAGCGCGCAGGGCAAATTCGCCGGCCAGGGGGTAGCGGAAACTGTCGAGATAGTCGAGATAAGGCTCGCCGGGAGACAGCTTCTTCATGGCGCGGATCAGCGGCGAAACCAGCAGCCGCGACACGCGCCCGTTTAATTTGGTATCCGTAACCCTGGCGTAATAGCCTTTACAGAACTGGTAGTTGAACGCTGTATTGGCCACCGGGTAAAACAGCCGCGCCAGCATCAGCGCGTTGTAGTTGCGGATGTCGCAGTCGTGCAGGGCAACCGCCTGAATGTTTCCCAGCGCCTGTACATAGCCCATGCAGTACCACACGTTGCTGCCTTTGCCGCGCTCCGTGGGTGCCAGCTTGTCTTCCGCCAGCCGCCGGTACAGGGTCTGCAGGCGCGGACCGTCGTTCCAGAGAATGTGATGGCGCTGGGGCAGGACGGAAAAGTACTCCACGGCGTGCCGGTACTGGGCTTCGTTTGCCTGATCCAGACCGATAATGATGTCGCCGATATAAGGGGCCGCGGCAAGCTCTTCAACAATCTGCTGTAACGCCGGGTGCTCCAGCTCACTGTACAGACAAGGCAGCACAAGGGCCATGGGGCGTTGCCGGGCAAATCCGCACAGGTCCTCTTCGAGGCTCTGCAGCGAGCGGTTCCTGAGGTTGTGCAGCGTGGTAATAATGCCGTTCTGGAAAAAATCACTCATCGGTCAGCTACCTTGTTAGTCGTGCAGGGTTATAAGTTGTACATGGTTAAGTCGTGCATGGTTCAGTCGTGCTGGGGTGATGCCTCCCGCCGCCATCTGCTGTGAAGCAGCGCCGCTAGGCAACCTGCTCGAGAATACGCTGTACCCCGGCCAGCCATCGTTCCGGGCCGGGCTCGTCTGCGTAAGAAACGGTCTGCAGCCGGGGTTGCAGATAACCCCCGCCGCGTAACGGAAATACCAGGGCATGGTCCGCCCGGTTCAGCAGGTCGAGATCGTTGGGTGCATCTCCGCAGGCCAGCACCTTGGGTCGGCAGCCCCGTTCGTAGCGGAACTGGCCCAGAATGTAGCTCAGGGCCAGCGCTTTGCTGCCGCCTGAAGAGATATGCATAAAGCGGCCGCCGTTTACGGCGTGCAGCCCCAACGATGCCAACTTGCTATGGAAAAGCGACAACGCCTGTTCACTGTCCTGCCAGATTACTGGCTCGGATGTCAGGCGTTGTCTGGCAAGCGCCGCCGACGGCAGATCGAGTCCGGTGGCGCGAGATACTTCAGCATCAGACATGTCGGTAAAGCCGGAAAACCGGAACCCGGCTTTGCGCAGCGTGTGCAGTTGCCGGCAGATGTCTGCGTGCTCGCGGTTGAAGGTCACTACTTCGTACCCGTGGCTGGTGTATTTGCCGCTGCGCACAAA
>JANQOA010000010.1 GCA_028279305.1 Pseudomonadales bacterium | reverse complement strand
GGGTGAGCGACCTCGACGCGGTGCGCGCCGGTTGCGCCAACGCCGGAGTGTCAGTTGGCGAAGTAGTAGAGCATGCGGGTGTAGTCAAGACGGCTGAGGCGCTTGACCCGGACGGGAACAAGGTTGTCTTCGCTCAGGAACTTGCGGGTTAAGCTTTGTCCTCAGTGCTTCAATAAGTGACTGGCCGCTCCGCGCCTATGCATGTCAGGACGAACTGCTAGCCGTGCTTTGTAGAACTAACGTACTCGTGGCCACCTCAATGAGCCATCGCTCGATTGATCTGTCTGCTCCTGGCCGAAAGTGTGATCAATCACCTCCGGATTACGAGTCAACAATTTCTTTCTAACCCAATGTTTTTATTGGCAATTGTGACTAACAGTAAGGGGCTATGGTGAGGTATGAGTAGTGGGTTTTGGCGGCAGAGGCAGGAGTCTGGTCTCGGCGCATGCGCCGAGCCCTTGCGAGTTTGCCCTCACGCTGACCTTCGCTTAAGGCGAAGGTCCGAGCCGCGTGCTGGCAAACTCTTCGACTCCCAATTGTTGTTCAGCGCGAGTTGCGGGGACTTGTCCGCGGATTGATCAGCGCGAATGGCGGAAGAGGTAGGAGTCGAACCCACCAGGCGCGTATTCGCACCTCAACGGCTTTGAAGGCCGCGCGCCCCACCGGAGACGATGCTCTTCCACGGCAGATGGTAACAAAATCTAGCGTAATGTCCGCTTCAGCAGTTGGCGTTCGTTGTCATGGCGGCGGGTGATGCCGCGGCTGTCGAAGTATTCCAGCACTTCTATGGCCACGTTGCGGCCGATGCCGGTGGCGTCGCGGAATTCACGCACGGAGAAGTGTTTGCTGTCCGCCAATTGAATGACGTCCTGCAGCAGCAGTTCCAGCTGTTCCGGCAGGTAAAAGCGGTGTTTTGCCACGTGCACCAGCAGGCCGCGTTTGGTCAGTGCTTTCAGGTCGGCTTCCACTTTGTGCAGGGGGGCGCGCCATTGTTTGGCCAGGTCGCCGCAGGAGGGGGCTTGTTTTACCGCCAGGTCTTGCCGGGCACGCTTCCAGCTTGCGCTCAGTTCAGCGGGCAGTTCAGCCTGATGGTCCGGCATGCTGTACACGCCGTTGTTGTTGCGCAGCTTGTTGGCCACCGCCAGTTCGTTCAGCAGGGTCTGGCGGAACGCGGCGGGGATGTGGGTGAAGGCGTTTTCCCGCAGGCCGGTGGCGCTGGGGTTTGCGGCCTGGTGCTGCTGCAGTTGCTCCACCGCACGGCTGCTCATCTGTTGCCAGGTGTCTTCGCTCACCGCCTCATTGCCCACCTGTTTCAGGGCGAACTGGTTGGTGAGTTCGCTGAGTTGTTTGTCGGATAAGTGCCACACGGTGCGGAAGTGGTCCAGGTCCACGGGTCCCAGTTGCAGCAGGCTGGCCAGGGATTCAGCGCTGGAGGTCCGGTTGAAGCCTTCCAGTTCCGCGCGCCTTTGTTCACCCCGGCGCCGGGTGCTGACCTTGGTCTGGGTGTGCACCACATCACCGCCGCCCAGGGTGACATCCAGTCCGAAGTCGCGCAGCACAAGGCGGTCACCCATCCGCGCGGCCAGGGGTTCGTCACATACCAGGTCCACCAGTGCCTGTTCACCCGGTTGGATGCGGTTGCGGTCCAGCAGGGCCACCTTGCCGGTGGTGTGGCTTGTGGCGTGATAGATATGCACCGGGGTCCAATGCCGCAGCAGGCGGGGAAAGTCGGGTAGTACGCTCAGGTTGATGGTCAACTCCACAAAATGTGGGGTCGGTTCAGCCGTCAGCCAGTGGCCGCGCTCAACATCTTCCAGGTCGATGCCGGTGAGGTTCAGCGCGCAGCGGTCACCGGGGCCGGCTTCCGCCACCGGCTGGTCCTGGGCGCGCACCCCGCGCACCCGTACTTCGCGGTTGCTGGGGAAATGGTACAGGGTGTCCTGCTCGCGCACGGTGCCGGTATGAACGGTGCCGGTGGTAACCAGGCCGGCGCCGCGCACGGTAAATTTGCGGTCGACGGCCAGCCGGAAGGGCTGGTTGTCGGTTTGAGTGCTTATGTCCTGCGCCTGGCGGGTTAAGTGGGCCAACAGGGTGTTAAAGCTCTGTTCGTCTTCTATTGAGGTGGCAAACACCGGTGCATCCTGCAGGAAGCTGCCTGCGGTCAGTTGTTTGATTTCCTCTTTCGCCCGCGCCAACCGGCTGTCATCTACCCGGTCGGCCTTGGTCAGCGCGATGCAGCCGCTGTTGACCCCGGCCAGGGTCAGAATGTCCAGGTGTTCTTTGCTTTGCGGCATGGGCCCGTCGTCAGCGGCAATCACCAGCAGCGCGTACTGGCGGCTGGCCACGCCGGCCACCATGTTATGGATGAAACGGTGGTGGCCGGGCACATCGACAAAACCGATGCGCCCCTGGTCCAGGTAGGCAAACCCCAGGTCGATGGTCAGGCCGCGTTGTTTCTCCTGTTCCAGGCGGTCGGTGTCGACGCCGGTGAGCGCGCGCACCAGGGAGGTTTTGCCGTGGTCAACATGGCCGGCCAGGGTAACAATCATGCGGACAGTTGCTGCAGTTGCCCCAACAGCTCCTCTAGGGGGTCAGCGCCGCGCAGGTCCAGCCATACTTTGTCTTCGTGAATGCGGCCGATCACCGGTACCGGCAGGCTGCGCAGCAGCGTTTCGATCTCGTTGGCGTTCTTTTCCGGGTGCTGCAGGGTTACCGCCAGGCTGCTGATGGTTTTGTCCGGCAGCGCGCCGCTGCCAATCTGGCCCTGGCTGGCTTGCAGCGAGGTAATCCACGGCGCTTCAAAACAACCTGACACACGCTCACCGCGGGTTTTCAGGGCTGCTTCGGAAAGGGTCAGGGTGCGCAGCAGAGCATTCTTTTCAGCCAGGGTCTCGGGGTTTTCATACAGCTTCAGGGTCGCCTCCAGCAGCGCCAGAGTGATTTTGTCAGCGCGCAGGGCGCGTTTCAGGGGGTTCTTCTTGATCTTCGCCAGCAGGTCTTTGCTGCCGACAATGATGCCGGCCTGTACGCCGCCCAGCAGTTTGTCACCGCTGAAAGTGATCAGGTCAACCCCTTCCGCCAATACCGACTGCGGGGTTGGCTCCGCTGGCAGATTCCATCGGGTCAGGTCCACCAGCGTGCCGCTGCCCAGGTCCACGCAGCTTGGTATGCCCGCCTGTGCGGCCATGGCGGCCAGCTCCGCGGCGCTCACTTCTTTGGCGAAGCCGCTGATGTGGTAGTTGCTGGGGTGCACTTTCAGCAGCATGGCCGCTTCTTCCAGCACGTGTTCAAAATCCCGCGCGTGGGTGCGGTTGGTAGTGCCCACTTCCAGCAATTCACATCCGCTGCGGGCCATCAATTCCGGCAGCCGGAAGCTGCCGCCGATTTCGATCAGCTCGCCCCTGGACACCGGTACTTTGGCACCCAGGGCAAAGGTATTCAGTACCAGGAACAGGGCTGCGGCGTTGTTGTTGACCACGGTGGCGGCTTCACAGCCGGTCAAACGCTGCAGCCGTTGTTCAATAATGATGTCGCGGTCGCCGCGGCGGCCGTTGGCGATGTCGTATTCCAGGTTCATCGGGCGGGTCACCAGCGGCTGCACGGACTGCCACATCTGTTCATCCAGCAGCGCGCGGCCCAGATTGGTGTGGATGACCGTGCCGGTCATGTTGTACACCGGGGTATAGGTGCTGGTGCGCAGGCTGCCGGCGATGATGTCAGCGTAGGCGGCCGGGCTGGCCGCCCAGGCGGGCACGGTGCGGGTGTTGCGCATTTCGGCCTGCAAACTGCGGATTTCGTCGCGTACTGCCTGCACCCCCAGGCGTCCCGCCAGGGCACGCAGATGCTGGTCCGCCAGCAGTGCATCCACGCCGGGCAGATCGCGCAAATTCAATTCGGACATGACTCGGCGTAGGCCGCCTCCCCAGGAGCTTTGCAATCGGCCGCTTAATGTACCGGCAGGCGGGAAGCGGGGCAATTCGTTATATTAACGGGCAACATTGTACGGGGGCGGATATGGCTGAGCGTTTGCAGTTACCACAACAGGGTGTGGCCTGGCCGCAGCTTAAGCAGAGTATGCTGGACATGGCCGACGGCGACGTCGCCTGGCGGGATGGTAAAGCCGCCGTGTACGTATTTCATTCCGGCGATGAGGTTATGCAGGTGGCCCATGATGCTTACAGCATGTTTATCGCTGAAAACGGGCTGGGTCCGGGAGCGTTTCCCAGTCTGCGGCAGATGGAAAAAGACGTGGTCAACATGGCCTTGTCGCTGCAGCAGGCACCGGCGGAAGGCGCCGGCTCCATGACCTCGGGCGGTTCCGAAAGCATCCTGCTGGCCATCAAAGCGTGCCGGGACCACGTGCTGAGTCAGCGCAGCGTGGACGGCACGCCGGAAATCCTTGCGCCTTACAGCGTGCACCCGGCGTTTGACAAGGGTGCGCACATGATGGGGTTAAAGGTGGTGCGTGTCCCCTGCGGCGCGGACTTCAAAGCAGACGTTGAGGCGATGGCGGCGGCGGTGAATAACAATACCGTTATGCTGGTGGGTTCCGCCCCGTGTTTTCCCTACGGCCTCATCGATCCCATCGGGGACTTGAGTGAGCTGGCGCTGGCCAACAACCTGTGGCTGCATGTGGATGCCTGCGTGGGCGGCTATTTGAACCCGTTTATGCAGGCGGTGCTGGATGAACCCCTGGAGCCGTACAATTTTTCCATCCCCGGGGTCAGTTCCATGTCGCTGGATCTGCACAAGTACGGCTATGCGGCCAAAGGCGCGTCCACCGTGTTGTACCGGCACAAGGACCTTTACCGCGCCCAGGCTTTTCATTTTACCGACTGGCCCTGCGGACATATGTACACGCCCACCTTTGCCGGGACCCGGCCGGGGGGTGCCATCGCAGCCGCCTGGGCGGTGCTGAATTATCTGGGCCGTGAAGGCTATGAGCAGCGCGCCGCTCAGATTAACAGCGCACGTTGTACTCTGATTGAGGGCTGCGAGGGCCTGGGCCTGCAGATATATGGTCAGCCGAAGCTGTCGATTGTGGCATTTGGCTGGCCGCACGGAGATATTCTTGCCGTGGGGGAGGGTCTGTACGAAGCCGGCTGGTTTTCATCCCGGGTGACGCAACCGGATGGCATCCAGTACATGATTTCACCCGAACACCACAAGACCATGCCTAACTACCTGAATGTATTAGAAAAATACGTCAACGAGGTGAAGCAGGGTGCGCGCACAAGACGACAGGGCGACGTTTCTTATAGCTGACTGGGATTAAAAAAAGTCTGCTAATGCCAAATTAGTGCTAGCCAATATCGATTAAACCGATTAAATTCTGATCCATCAAATCGATTGATTCGATTATATCGGTTGAACCGATGCGAGGCGCTGATAGAGCCGCGGATTCGCACCGTCAATCCTGAGCATAGTCCAATCTCTCGGTTTAGGAAGTGAACAAACGGGATGGGAAGCAAGCGGGAATGGCAAGGGACAACTCACAATATCTGACACCCAATCAGGTTGCGGGTTTGCTGTTGGTGTCACCGATTACCGTCAGGCAGTGGGCCCAGAAGGGCATGCTGGCCGCGCATACCACCGCCGGGGGCCACCGGCGTTTCACCAGAGCGGAAGTTGAACGTTTCGCCCGCGAACGCGGCGTCACACTGGCTGACCAGTTGGACGAGCAGCAGCCTTCGGTTACCGAAGTGCTGGTGGTGGACGACGATGCACAGCTCAACAGTTATCTGGTGGCGCTGCTGCAAACCTCGGTGGAAGACGTACGTGTGCACAGCGCGGCGGACGGTTTTGCCGCCGGCCGCCTGGTGCAGGCGCACAAGCCGGACATAGTGGTGCTGGACATCATGATGCCCGGCCTGGACGGTGTTCAGGTATGCCGCTCCATTAAAGAAAATCCGGAGACCGCCCACGCCAGGGTGGTGGCCATGACCGGCCATCACTCGGACCAGCTCGAGCACCGCGTGCTTGAAGCCGGGGCCGCCATCCTGCTGAAGAAACCCTTTGCCTCGGACGAGTTGTTGCGGCAGTGCGGGTTTCTCGCTTCCAACTCTAATAAGTCTTAGCCAGAAACGGAGAACATGATGTACGCCGAATCCACTGAACAGCTTGCTGACGATCACGAAGTCAATGAATGGTTTCAAGTCGAGGAGATCTCACCCATCCCGGAGCCGGCTGCAAGCACCCGCCAGCGCGCCCTGGGTGACGCCACGGATATGTACCTGGGTGAGATCGGCCGCGCTGACCTGCTGACCGCGGACCAGGAAAAAGCGCTGGCGTGCAGAGTGCAGGCCGGTGATGCCGCGGCGCGGGCGCAGATGATCGAAGCCAACCTGCGGCTGGTGGTAAAAATTGCGCGGCGTTATATCAACCGCGGGCTGCCGCTGCTGGACCTCATCGAGGAAGGCAACCTGGGCTTGATCCGCGCGGTGGAAAAGTTTGATCCCAGCAAGGGTTTCCGTTTCTCCACTTATGCCACATGGTGGATCCGTCAGGCGGTGGAGCGCGGTCTGATGAACCAGGCGAAAACCATCCGCCTGCCGATTCACATCGCCAAAGAGTTGAACTCCTGCCTGCGCGCCGAGCGTGAGCTGGCGCAGAAGCTGGACGCGGACCCAACCGCGGAAGACGTAGCCGGCCTGCTTGACAAGCCGGTGGACGCCGTCAGGCAGCTTATGGAGTTGTCGGACAACATCGCCTGCACGGAAATCTCCGTGCTGGACCCGGAACGCGGCAGTTGGGACGGTTTTGACAG
>JANQOA010000380.1 GCA_028279305.1 Pseudomonadales bacterium | reverse complement strand
GAATCCACCACCGCTACCCTGGGCATTCCCTTTGTGCGCACCTCGGTGGACCACGGCACGGCATTTGACATTGCCGGGCGCGGCGTGGCGGATGCGCGGGGGTTATGGGCGGCACTGGCGGCGGCACAGCAGATCAGCCGCGGACAGCTACGGTAAATCCGGGGTTTGTGGTAGGGTTTCGGCAGTCTGCTAAGAACAAATTCATCGATTAACAGTTAGGGGAAGGACATGAAAGCAGCGGTATTTCGTGAGGTTAACGTCGCCATGGAGATTGAAGACATCGAAGTCTCCAAACCCGGGCCCCGGGAAGTGCTGGTGCGCACCAAGGCGGCGGGAATCTGCCATTCCGACATGCACTTCTGGAATGGTACTTATCCCGGCCAGGTACCCATGGTGCTGGGTCATGAAAGTGCCGGTGTGGTGGAAGCAGTGGGCAGCGATGTGCACTACGTTAAGCCCGGTGATCATGTCATCACCTGCCTGTCGGTGTTCTGCGGCCACTGTGAGAAATGTTTGACCGGCCATCTTTCCCTGTGTCAGGAGCCGGAAGTGAACCGCGGTGCTGATGAAGCGCCGCGCTTGTCGCAGAAGGATCAGCCCCTCACCCAGTTTGCTCAGCTTGGCTCGTTTGCGGAGATGATGCTGGTGCACGAACACGCGGTGGTGAAAATCCGCGAAGACATGCCCATGGACCGCGCCGCGTTAATCGGCTGCGGCGTCACCACCGGAGTGGGTTCGGTGATCCACACCGCGGCGGTGGAGCCGGGTGCCACGGTTGCGGTGATCGGCTGCGGCGGTATCGGCTTGTCCTGCATTAATGGTGCCGCCATTGCCGGCGCCTCGCGGGTTATAGCGGTGGATATGGTGGCGTCCAAACTGGAGCTGGCGCGCAAATTCGGCGCCACCGATGTGGTGGATGCCAGCGACGGGGACGCGGTGCAGAAGGTGATTGAAATGACCGGCGGCGGCGTGCACTACAGCTTTGAGGCCATCGGCCTTAAAGCCACCGCGGAACAGGCGTTCCAGATGCTGAAGATGGGCGGCACCGCCACTGTCATCGGCATGATTCCGCCCGGTGACATGGTGTCGCTGCACGGCGTGGACTTCCTGTTTGAAAAGAAAATTCAGGGTTCCATGATGGGTTCCAACCGCTTCCGCGTAGACATGCCGCGGTTTGTGGATTTTTATCTGCAGGGACGCCTGCACCTGGATGATCTGGTGTCCAACCGCATCAAACTGTCTGATATCAATGACGGCATGGCGGCCCTGGAAACCGGGGAAGTGGCGCGCAGCGTAATCATGTTTGATTGATTCTGATATAGAGGACCTTGCATGCGCTGGTTATCTTTTGTCCACGGCGGGCAAGTCACTTTCGGCTATGTGACCGACGCCGGAGATGGGGTCGTGGACGCGGGCGCGCGTAGTGACTACGGTAGTCTGCGCGCCGCCATAACAGCCGGGGCTTTGCCTGAGATTGCCGCAAGCTGCGGCCAGGCTGCTGATGTGGCGCTGGCTGACGTGGTATTTGCGCCGACCATTCCTGATCCGCAGAAGATTCTCTGCGTGGGTTTGAACTACAAGGCCCACCAGGAGGAAACCGGCCGCGGCGGAGAAGGCGTGCCGACAATTTTTGTCCGCTTCGCCGCCGCCCAGGTTGCTCACAATCAGCCTATGCTGCGGCCGCGGGAATCCAACACCCTGGACTACGAAGGCGAAATTGCCCTCATCATCGGCACCGGCGGGCGCCGCATCAGCCGGCAGCAGGCGTTGTCCCACGTGGCCGGCTACAGCATCTATAACGACGGCAGCGTGCGTGAGTATCAGCGTCACACCAGCCAGTTCACGCCGGGTAAAAACTTTGCCGCCACCGGCGGCTTCGGGCCCTGGATGATGACCCCTGACGAGGTGGGTGACGAGCAGAAGATGGAGCTTACAACGCGTCTGAACGGCGAAGTGATGCAGCACGCCACCGCTGACCTGATGGTGCACGGCTTCAGCGAACTTATAGAGTTCTGCTCCACCTTCATCGAATTGGAACCCGGTGATGTGATTGTCACCGGCACCCCGGGCGGCGTGGGTTCAGCCCGCAATCCACCGGTATTCATGGATGACGGTGACTTGATTGAAATAGAGGTTAAGCCGATTGGCCTGCTGTCCAACCCGGTGGCAGGTGAAGTTTAACGCGTGAAATTCGGCATCGGACAAAGCGTGCCGCGCAAGGAAGACCCGCGCCTGATCACCGGTGCGGGTGAGTTCACCGACGACATCAGTTTCCCCAACCAGGTTTATCTGCGGGTTTTGCGTTCGCCGTTCAGCCACGGCCGGGTCAGCGTGCTGGACGTATCCGCGGCGCGGGATCTGCCCGGCGTGCTGGCGGTTTATACCGCTGCGGACCTTACCGGCCTGGGCCCGCTACCCTGCCGCGCGGTGCTGCAGGATGCATCCGGCGCACCCGCGTTTATCCCGCGCCGGCCGGTGCTGGCGGAGGACAACGTACATTTTGTCGGCCAGGCGGTGGCCGCGGTGGTGGCTGACAGTGCAGCGCTGGCGCTGCAGGCGCTGGAGCTTATTGTGCTGGAGGTGGAAGAAACGGAGGCTAATACCGACCTGGCGCTGGCCCTGCATCCGGATACGCCGGTTTTACACGACAGCCACGGCTCCAATCTCTGTGTGCATTATGAGAACGGCGACGCGGCGGCGGTGGATGCGGCGATTGCGGAAGCGGCCCGGGTGGTGCAGGTGGACCTGGTGAACAACCGGGTGGCGCCCAGCCCGCTGGAGCCGCGTAGTTGTATCGGCCGCTTTGAGAACGGCCAATATGTGCTGCACAACCCCAGCCAGGGTGCCTTTGCCCAGCAGGGGGTGCTGGCTAAAGTGCTGCAGGTGCCGCCGGAACAGGTGCGGGTGATTTCACCGGACACCGGCGGCGGCTTCGGCATCCGCGGTGAAGTGCACCCGGAAGCGGTATTGTGTGCGCACGCCGCCGCGCAGTTGGGTTTGCCGGTAAAATATTCAGGCGACCGCTCGGAGATGTTTCTCGCTGACTCCCACGGCCGTGACAACCTCACCCGCGCCACCGGCGCATTTGACGGCAGCGGCAGATTCACCGCCCTGCGCGTTGAAACCATCGCCAATCTCGGCGCTTATTGCACCGCCGTGGGCCCGTTTGTGCCCACCATGGCCGGCGGCCGGGTGGTCGGCACGGTGTACCGTATTCCCCACGTGCATCATTCTGTTAAACCCGTGTTTACCAATACCATGCCGGTGGCCGCGTACCGCGGCGCCGGCCGTCCGGAAGCCTGTTATGTCATGGAGCGGCTGCTGGAAGCGGCGGCCCGGGAGATGGACGTGGATGCGCTGCAGTTGCGCAAGCTTAATTTTGTCACCCCGCAGGAGATGCCTTATACCCTGGCCTCCGGGGTGCAGCTGACCAGCGGCGACTTTGCGGCGACCCTGGATCTGGCCCTGCAGCGCAGCGACTGGCAGGGTTTTGCGCAGCGGGCGGAAGCTTCAGCGGCGCGCGGCTTGCACCGAGGGCGCGGGGTGGGCTACTACGTGGAGTCCAGCGGCGGCGGGCCGGAAGAGGAAGCTCATATCACCGTCAACAGCGACGGCAGCGTGGATGTGGTGGTCGGCACCTTCAGCCACGGCCAGGGCCACCGCACGGCTTTTTCACAGATCTTGAGCGAAACCCTGGGTGTGGATTTTGAGTGCATCAATATACTCCAGGGTGACACCCAACAGGTTAAATTCGGCGGCGGCACCGGCGGCTCCCGCTCATCGCAGATGGGCGGTATCGCTGTGGCGCAGGCCGGCCGCGCCGTGCTGGAGGATGCCGGGGACATTGCCGCGGAACTGCTGCAGAGTGCGGCGCACAATCTGTCGTATGCAGCCGGGGTGTTCAGTACCAGCGAAAGCACATCTACCGTCACCCTCAGCCAGGTGGCGGCAGCGGCGCGGCAGCCCCAGTTCGGCGGCGCGGGTTTAAGCCGCGTTCACCGCTACAACCGCGGCGCGGGGTTCACCTTTCCCAACGGCTGTCACGTGGCGGAGGTAGAGGTGGATTCGGACACCGGCCACGTGGAAGTGGTCCGCTATGTGGCGGTGGACGATTGCGGGCGTGTCATTAACCCCCTGCTGGCCGGCGGCCAGGTGCACGGCGGGGTTGTGCAGGGTGCCGGGCAGACCATTCTTGAGCAGGTTGTATACGACGGCAGCGGACAGTTGCTCAGCGGCAGCCTGATGGACTATGCCATGCCCCGCGCCAGCCAGATGCCGGAAATTGATGTCAGCTTTAACGAAGTGCTGGACCCGAACAACGAATTCGGTGTGAAAGGGATTGGTGAAGGCGGCGCGTGCGGGGCGCCGCCGGCCATAGTGAACGCGGTGCTGAACGCACTCGCCCCGCTGGGGGTTGAGCATATCGACATGCCAC
>JANQOA010000377.1 GCA_028279305.1 Pseudomonadales bacterium | reverse complement strand
GCAAACGGCAGATAAGCCGCCGGGTTAAGCTGCCCGTTGGTGAATTCGGCGCTCTGGCGGAAGAACAGCAGATTGCCGCCGATCAGCACAAAAAACATGCCCGCCAACTGAAAGACATTGCGCAGCGCAGCCAGCAGCGTGCGCTCGTCGTAATTCTGCGTCAGTTCCGCTCCCAGGGACAGGTAAGGTACGTGATAAAACGTCATGCATCCGCGCGTCAGAATTGTGAACGCCAGCAGCCAGAAGAACAGCCCACCTTCACTTAACCCCGCCGGCGGGGTGAACAGCAGAAAAAAACTCAGCGCAAAAGGCACCGCCGCCCAGTACATAAACGGATGCCGCCGCCCCCAGCGGGAACGCGCAAAGTCCGACCAGGAACCGATCAGCGGATCTGAAACCGCATCAAAAAACAATGCAATAAACAGTGCCAGGCCGGCCAGGGTTCCCGACAAGCCCAGCACCTGGTTGTAGTAAAACAGCAGCAGGAACCCGAACGCCGCGGTTTTCACCCCTTCCGGCAATTGCCCGCTGGCGTACAACAGGCGCACGGGCCAGCTTAAGCCGCTCAACGGGGCTGCCGGCCGAATACGATGCAGCCGCTGGCGCCGAACATACCGCCCACGCCCAGGCATACTGAAACTTCAGCGCCTTCAACCTGAGCGGGGGCCACACCACGCATCTGCCTCACGCTTTCCTGCAGCGCGTACATGCCGTACATGCCGGAATGCATGTACGACAGGCCGCCGCCGTTGGTATTGGTGGGCAGTTCCCCGCCCGGCGCGGTACGTTGCTCCCAGATAAAATCCGGCGCTTCACCGCGGCCGCAAAAACCCAGATCTTCGAGGCCGTAGATCGGTAAATGGGCAAACGCGTCGTAAATCATCAGGTGATCCACGTCACTGTGCGTAATCCCGGCATCATTCAGGGCGCGGGGCCCGGCGACCGCAAAAGCGCGGCTGCTGGTCAGGTCCTGCATCTGGGAAATCATCGGCGTTTCCACGCTTTCTCCGGTTCCCAGGATATACACCGGCGTGCCGGCAAAGTCCTCCGTGCGGCTGTCGGTGGTGAGAATCAACGCGCCGCCGCCATCCGTCACCAGACAACATTCGAGCCGGTGGAAAGGATAGGCAATCAGCGGTGAAGCCAACACATCCTCTACCGTGATGGGTTCGCGGAAGCTGGCGCGCGGGTTCATGCCCGCCCACTGCCTCTGGACCACCGCCACCATGGCCAACTGCTCGTGACTCATGCCGTAGTCTTTCATGTAGCGCAATACCGGCAGGGTGAAGGTAGACGGCGGCCCGGTGAAGCCAAACGGCAATTCGAACTGTCCGGCCAGCGAGCTGGCTTCCTGCAGGAAACCCCCGGCACCTACCCGCGAGCGCCCGCTCTCGCCATGGGTAATCAGCACGTTCTTGCACAATCCGGTTTGCAGCGCCGCCACCGCGTGCCGCACGTGTAACATGAAACTGCACCCGCCAACCGAGGTCCCGTCCACCCAGTTGGGGGTGATACCCAGATAATAGGCCAGGTCCGTCGGGCGCTCACCGGCGGTGGCCACGCCGTCAATGTCCGCGGCACTGATGCCTGCATCCGCCATGGCGTTCAACGCCGCGTCAGCATGCAGCATCAATTGGCTGGTGCCGGGGATTTTGCCCAGTTCCGTTGTCTCCGCGGCTCCGACTACACAAACCCCGGTCATGCCGGTTGCACCGGGGTGAATTCAGGCACGCTGATTTCATCGTTCAGCGCGGTGAACACCACCTGCAACGGCATGTCCAGCACCAGCGCCTGCGGCGTTTGCGGACAATCGATAATATTGCTGGCCATGCGCGGGCCCTCTTCCAGTTGCACAATGGCAATGGCATAAGGTGCTTCCCATGCCGGATGCGGGCGGTGATTGATCACATAGCTGGCCAGGCTGGCGCGGCCGGACGCGGCGAAAATGCTAACCTGGCGGCTGCTGCAGGCCGGACAGAAGGGCCGTGGCGGGAAGTAAGTGTGCCCGCATTCGTCGCAGCGCTGCAGC
>JANQOA010000376.1 GCA_028279305.1 Pseudomonadales bacterium | reverse complement strand
TCCTGTCAATACTATTACAGAGCTCGTATTGACTCACACTGATGTGTTGTGCTCTACGGCGCTCCCGAAGAAACCTTACGTCAAATATACTGCGTAAAGCAACCGATTTATGGCACGTATTTTACCTATGTAACATGACAGTTTGGTTTTGCCGGGACAGCGGCGATTGCCGTAATCCGCAAGGTCGACAATTTTCTACATTTATCAGTCAATTAAGCGGCATGTTTAATAGGCTATTTAACTGTCCAAACAGCCAAAATGTAGTAAAGTTTTCGGCCATTTTGCGTTAGTCTTTTTGTCTCGGAGAATCCCTGACAGACTCTGGGTTGCATGCGCTTATGCTGTGGAAAATTCTTGATACCAAGCTGGAACCGTACCGTACCGGTTACCCCGTGCTGCCCGGCACCGCCATCGCCATGGCGGCGGTGGATGACTACCGCCCGGCACTGATTGGAGTTGAGGGATCGGAGCTTGCGCAAATGGCGGAAACCCGTCAGTTGGGATTTTCCAGCGGCCGCCATTGCGCGCATAAGGTGCTGGAATTGCTTGGCCTGGGAGCAACCGCTATCGGGCGCCGCGGGCGGCTGCCGGTATGGCCGGAGCACGCGGCTGGCAGCATCACCCACAGCAGAAAGATCGCCGCGGCGGTAGCCAGTACCCATTTCAACAGTGTCGGCGTGGACGTCGAAGAAACCACGCCGGTGGAGCGGAAACTCTACCCCAGGCTGTTTACCGGCGCGGAACAGCAACTGCTGGCCAACTGCGGGTTCGATGCCGCGGCGCTTTTATTTTCCGCCAAAGAAGCGGGCTACAAAGCCATCTACCCGCTCAACCGGCGCTTTATCAGCTTTACCGAGGCGGAGGTTCAACTGGATACGCGGGCCGGCACTTTCCGTATCAACTACATGGGTGAATACGCGCCCAATAAACTGCTCAATAAAGGCCGCGGGTATTGGTACCGGCACAACGGTCACGTGATGACCGTGTTTACCATTTAGCCGGCGCGCCTAAGCCCCGGCCCAGACATCCAGCACGTAGCGGCCCTCTTCCGCCAGGGTGTCCAGGGTGGCCTGGGCTTCTTCCACGCCGGCGTCAGTTTCTTCGGCATACAGTTTTGTCAGGGCGCTGCGCACATCCGGTTCCATGGCGGCACCGTCACCGCAGACATAGATCACCGCGTCCTGTTGCAGCAGTTCCCAGACCCGGGCGCGCTGCTGCCGCAACACGTCCTGGACGTAAACCCGCTCATCTCCAAGGCGCGAAAATGCCACATGCAGTTCCACCAGCCCATCCCGGGCAGCGGCTTCCAGCTCTTCACGGTAGATATAATCCTGCTCCGGGTGGCGGCAGCCGAACAACAACAGCGCCGGTCCCAGGGTTGCACCCGACGCCTGTTGCGCCCGGCGCGCCTGCAGGAAGCCGCGGAACGGCGCCAGGCCGGTGCCGGGCCCGACCATGATGAGGGGCCGGGCCGGGTCCGCGGGCAGCCGGAATTCCGCGGACGGCGGTTTGACCACCGCCTGTATCACATCACCTTCCCGGGCGCCGGCAAGGAAGCCCGAACACACGCCGTGGTAGGTGCCGCGGCCGGAGCGTGCGGGCCCGGATACCACGCCCACGGTGATGGAGCAGCGCTGCGGGTCTGCTTCGGGTGAAGACGAGATGGAGTAATAGCGGGGTGATAACCAGGGAATCATCTCCAGAAAGGCGGAGAACGGCAGTTCGCAGGCGGGAAACTCATCCAGCAGGTCCAGTGCGGACTTGCGTTGCAGAAAAACCTCCTGCCGGTAATGGCTGCCGTTCGGGTCCGCCAGCGCCTCAAGTTTGGCGCGGGTGTCCGGGCAGGAGGTGTGGCGGGCCATCAGCGCGATATCCTTGCGGCTGGCGACGTTCTGTAACTCGCCGTAACATTCCGCGAGCTGCCGTACCGATACAACCCTGTCGTTGGGGATGGGACTGCTGCGGCCGCCGGTGGGGGTGATCCTGACGT
>JANQOA010000358.1 GCA_028279305.1 Pseudomonadales bacterium | reverse complement strand
CTCAGCGCGGCTGCCGTAGCCGTACAATACGCCGACGCTGCGCATACCGTTATTGCGGGCACCGGCGATATCGTGTTTGCGGTCGCCGATCATGATGCTGCGTGACGGGTCGCAGTCAGTCTGCCCCAGGGCAAACGCCAGCAACTCACTCTTGTCTGCCCGGGTGCCGTCCAGTTCAGAGCCAAAAACGCCGGTGAAATACTGCTGCAGCTCAAAGTGGCTGAGTATCTGCCGCACATAAACCAGCGGTTTGCTGGAGGCGACAAACAAGCGGTGATGCTGCTGCAGCCCGGCCAGCATGGGCGGGATACCCGGGTACACGGCATTTTCGAACAGGCCGCGGGCGGCAAACCGCTGCCTGTACAACTGCAGCGCCGCATCCGCCCGCGCTTCGTCCAGCAGACTGGCGAAGCTGCCCCGCAGCGGCGGGCCGATGCACCACTCCAGATCATCCGCTGACGGCAACGGGCTCATCCCCAGTTCCGACAGGGCGTGCCGGATACACCGGGTGATGCCTTCTTTGGGATCCGTGAGCGTACCGTCGAGGTCGAAAAACAGGTCCGTCAATTGTTGTCCGCTGTACTGTCCGCGCCGTCAGGCACGGCGCTGCTTCTGCAGCCGCTTTTGCAGCCTCTTCTGCAGATGGTAGGTTAACGCCGCACTGATGCAAACCGTAAGCTCCTGTTCCGGCAACGGCTGATCCACGGCAAAAATCATCGCCCGGTTACCCTCATAACAGAACTCGGGAAACAGGGTTTTGAACGTCTCGATGAGGGTGGTCTGGCAATGGACATACAGCGCCACGTGGTCATCATCACAAGCGGCAATGCGGATGGTGGTCCCGGTACGCGGTTTTACCGGCAGAAACGAACGCTGCCCCCACTTCACCGTGTCTTGCACTTCCCCCACTTCCGGCAGGCTGGCGGCAGTCTGCACAATCAGCTCGGCGAGACGGTCCAGATGCGCTGTAACCGCGGCACTCACAGCGCCGCCTGCGTATTAGCGCCGGCGTCAGCCTTCACCACCGGCACGTAGATGTGGGTAAGCAGCTCCGCCGGCGCCACCTCTACCGGCGAATTCAGATACTCCTCCACCGCGGCTGAAGCGCCGGGGACAAAATCGGATTGCGGCAGCCACACCCCGTACAGCCACCGGTAGGCGCCGCGCATATCCGCATACGGCCCCTGATAAGCCAGCCTCACGCAGCATGCTGGCGGCAGCTCCAGCCGTTGCAGCGGCGGTTGAAGCTGGCTGCCCTGCGGCTGCGGCCGCAATGGCGCGCAGGCCATGGCGTTGAGTTGGTCTTCCGCAACCAGGTCCGGATCGTCAAAAAATGTTGCCATCATGACCACATCCTCATGCATGAGTTGTTGCTGATGCATGTGTTCAAACAACTGTCCCATGGCACGGTCGATTTCCAGGTAGGAGCCACGGTGCGCCACCGCCGCGCAACACATCGCCGGACGCTGCACCAACTCCACCGCAAAACCCCGGGCATCACCGGCCGCCTGAGCCTGTTTGTATTGGGCATGGCTGCCGCCGGCACGATAGGCCGCCGGCGCCAGGCCGTATGCCTGCTTGAACGCCCTGGTAAAGGCTTCCACCGATCCGTAGGCCGCCAGCCGCGCAACTTCTTTTACCGCCAGGCTGCTGTTCGCCAGGCGGTCCGCGGCGCGCTGCAGCCGCAGCCTTTTCACCGTGGCCATGACGGTCTCACCCTGGGCGGCGGCATAAACCCGGTGCCAGTGGTAGGGTGACAGGCAGGCCACTTCAGCCAGCTTGTCCAGATCCAGCTCTTCCTCCAGATGGGCGTAAATATAGTCTGTGACCCGTTGCAAACTTCGTCTGTAAGCCGGCTTCATAAGATGAGTTCCAGAGACTGCATGGGTTGAGTATGCCCGGGGCCGGCTTGATAAATATTGCTCAATTCAATTTGTAGATGCGCCTGACGTTGTCGCCCAGCACCTTGGCCCTGGCGGCCGGCGGCAGCACCCGCGCGTAAGCGGTCAGATCATCCACCCAGGTATGCGGATGATCGGGGTGCGGGTAGTCGGTTGCCCACATAAAACAGTCCGCGCCGACGTGCTCGATGATATGGGGTGCCGCGGTCTCGTCCGGATCGCCGGAGATAAAACACTGGCGGCGGAAAATCTCCGTGGCGCTGCCGCGGTTGATATTCAGAGATTCGCTGAACGCATCCAGCCGGTCCAGCAGGGCGCCGATCCAGCCGGAGCCGGCCTCAAGCACGCCCAGCCGCAGTTGCGGAAAGCGCTGCAGCGTGCCCAGGGAAAAAAAGGAAATAAGCGCCTGCTGGACGATGGAGCGCAGCCAGATGGCCTCACCCCAGGCGCGCCCGGCGTGGGGCCAGTCGAAGATGCCCTGGGCCGCGGCGTGGGGGGTGAAGGTGGGGTGGATAGCCAGCGGCACGTCCAACTCCACACACTTGGCAAACAAGGGGTCGTGGCGTTCGTCACCGTGAATGATGCGGGTGTGGTTAAAAGGATTAACCCAGGCACCCTTGCAGCCGTCTTTAACCGCGCGTTCCAACTCCGCTGCACTGCCCTGCACATCCAGCAGGGTGAGTTGGGCGATGGGCACCAGACGGCCGCCGCTGCCGCGGCAGAAATCCGCGATCCAGCGGTTGTAAGCCCGGCAATAAGCCAGACTGAGTTCAGCATCGGTAAGCTCCACCTCCCAAAGCAGACCGATGGTGGGATACAACAGGGTACAGGCGAGATTCTCCTGTGCCATCAGCGACAGCCGCTGGGCGGGATCACTGGAGCCGAAGGGCATGTTGTCCGCGTACTTGCGCTCAGCCCGGGGCCGCATGTCCTCTTCTCCCATGGCCCCCAGCAGGCCCAGGGAACCTTTCCGCGAACGCTGGGACGGCTGCCCGTCGATCTCCAGATACTCAAATCCGTCAGCGTCTTCCGCAATGCGCAGCGCTCTGGATTTGTATCTGTTCTCCAGATAGGTTTCCCACAAGTCCGGCGGTTCCAGCACATGGCCGTCCGCGTCTATGGTGCCGTCATAGGGAAAGCGTTTAATTTCGTAAGTCATGTACCCTCTCTCTCAATCCCCCCGTTCCTGCTGCCGCGCGGTCTTGAAGTCAGGCGGCCGTTTCTCCAGAAAAGCGCTAATGGCCTCTTTGTGTTCCGCTGATGCATAACATTGCTGCAGTGCCTCCAGTTCGCGCCGCTGTACCTGGGTGATATCCGTTTCGTTGGCATTAAGCGTCAGCAACTGTTTGATATGGCGCACCGCGCTGCGCGGGTTGGCACCCATCTCCGCTGCCACCCGGCAGGCTTCAGGCAAGAGTTCTTCAGCAGTGGTGACCCTGTCCACCAGGCCCATGGCCAGCGCTTCACTGGCTTCCACGGTACGCCCACTGAGCATCAGTTCACTGGCCTGGCCGAAGCCGACCCGGGCGGTCAGAAAGTTCGAACTGGCCAGTTCCGGCACCAGCCCCATTTTCACAAAGCGCACCGACAGCTTGGCCTGCTCCGAGGCGATCAGGTAATCCATGGGCAGAATCTGCGTCACCCCCAGGCCTATGGCCGGACCGTTGACCGCCGCCACCACCGGTTTGGAACCCCGCAATACGCCCACCCAGTCTCCCGCGCCGCCGCCTTCGGTGACGTCTTCGCCCTCGGACTGGGCTTTAAACACCGCTTCCACAACGGCACCGGCGCAGAAGCCGCGGCCGGCGCCGGTGAGGACAATGGCGTCCACCTCATCGTCGTTGTTGGCGGCGGCAAACGCCGCGCGCAGCTCTCCCCCCATCTTATAAGTCCAGGCGTTCAGACGTTCCGGCCGGTGCATGGTCACAACCTGCACGCTACCTTGCCTTTCACTCAGAATTGTTTCGTAACTCATTGATATTTAGCTCTTTAATCTATTGTTGATCCATCCGATCCGGCGCCGGACACAAGTTGATGCGCATGCCGCAGATGTAGAGTTGTTGGTCACCGCTCTGCACGCCGGCCGCGGCAGCAGCTTCGAGAACCGGTTGCGGATCCGCGCAGTGCAGATCAATGCCGCCCAGGCCTTCAGGCCGGCCGTCGGTACACGGCACAAACCGCAGTTGAGCGTTATCCAGGGTCAGTGTCAGATCTCCGTCCAACGGTAGTTCTGCAATCTCCGCCCAGCGCCGCGCCACTTCAGCGGGTTGCTCACACTGCAACTCCGCGGCACCGATGCCCTGCACCCGGTCTGTTCTGGCGCGCTGCCAATCCGGTCCGGCCGGTGTCCAGGGACCGTCCGGGGCATGCGCGTTATCCCCCAGTTGCTCGTCAATCTCAAAGAAGGTGGCACCGGTATCCTTGGGATGCAGCTGCATGTTCTTAAAATTGTCCACCTGGAACTGATGCGCCAGCCGGATACCCAGCGCCTCCACCCGGGCCCGGCGGGGCGTGTGGTCGTCACACTGGGTAATCACCATGTAACCGCCGTCACCGCCGCGCCGCTGCAGATACCGGCCCCCGGCGGTACCGGGTTTTACCGGCGCCACCACTTCCAGCAGTTGATTGCCCACCGGAAACAGCGCGTTCTCCAGACCAAAATGCAATACACCCGGGTCCCGGTAACAAACTTCCAAACCCAGCACCTGCTGCAGCTGTGCTTCCACCGGCGCCAGTTGTTCAGCCACTAATGCAATCTGTCTTAAACGTAACCACATGCGACGTACCCTCTCAGTTGCCTGATGTTGGAATCTGGTTGAAGGGAATACCCTTGTCCGCGCGCATGTCCTCCGGCAGACCCAGCACCCGCTCGCCGATGATATTACGCAGGATCTGGTCGGTGCCGCCTTCAATGCGTACCGCCGGTGAGCGCAACAACATGGCCTGGAAGCGGGCCGCGCCCTCAGCAACCTGCGCGTCCACCAGAGTGCCGCCCTGCCCCTGCAGATCCAGGGCAAACTTGGCAATATCCTGCATCATGTTGCCCGCCACCAATTTCCCCATGGAGTTTTCCGGGCCCGGCATTTCGCCTTTGGACAACGCTGAAATCATCCGCGAGGCGTTATTGCGCAAGCCCGCCGCTTTGACATACCAGTCCGCCAGCCTGGATTTAACGGCTGGATTTTCCAGCGCCGGTTGCCCCCCCAGGGTAGCGCGGCTGACCAGGTCGTAAATCTCCGGGAAACCGGTGGCGATACTGCCGCCGATCGCCATGCGCTCGTTCATCAGCGTGGTTATGGAGACCCGCCAGCCTTCGCCCACCTCGCCGAGGCGCTGGTGATCGGGAATGCGCACATCGTCAAAATAGACTTCGTTGAATTCGCTGTTTCCGTTGGCCTGTTTGATGGGCACAATTCTGACGCCGGGGGACTTCATATCCAGGAAGAACATGGTCAGACCTTTGTGCTTGGCCACGTCCGGGTCCGTGCGCGTTATGAGGATGCCGTAATCCGAGTGTTGCGCCCCGGAGGTCCAGATCTTCTGGCCGTTGATTACCCACTCGTCACCGTCCCGCTGCGCCCGGGTACGCAAGCCGGCCAGGTCCGAACCGCCGTGGGGTTCGGAAAACAGCTGGCACCACACTTCTTCCCCGCTGGCCAGTTTCGGCAGGTAACGCCGTTTATGCTCGGCGCCGGCATACGCCATCAGGGTGGGGGCACACATGCCCTGGCCAATGATAAACATGCCCGACAGACGGCTGTACAAACCTTCTTCCTGGGACCAGATCACATTCTGAATAGGGCTGGCGCCGCGGCCGCCGTATTCCGCCGGCCACATCAGACAGGCCCAGCCGTTGTCCGCTTTGGCTTTCTGCCACTTTTTGGCTTCCGTCAAGGTGTCGTAGGAACCGGTATTGGTATTGCCGAACCCGCTCCTGGCCAGATGTTCCGACAGATAGGCGGGCGCATGGCTGTTGATAAATGCCCGCGCCTGAGCGCGGAATTCGGCTTCTTCTTTAGTATCACTGAAATCCATCAATATCTCCGCTCGTTACCGGCCGCTCACTTCATGCACTCCGCTGCAGCGGCAGGTGATCCACCAGCCGCGCTTCCCACTCGCTGAGGCCGCCCAGTTCCAGGGCCAGGTAGTTGGAGCGCCGGTAATGCAGATGGCAGTCAAATTCCCAGGTAAACCCCATGCCTCCGTGCACCTGTATGTTATCCCGGGCGCAATGCTGGTAAGCCTGGGTGGCCCCCACTCTGGCGGTGGCCGCCGCCAGCGGCAGGTCATCGGACCCGTTGGCCAGCGCCCAGGCGGCGTAGTAGCAGTTCGATTCCGCCAGCTTCATGCTGACGTACATATCCGCCAGCATATGTTTGATGGCCTGAAAAGATCCAATCGCCCTGCCGAAGGCAAACCGCTCCTGCGCATAAGCCACCGCCATCTGCAAAGCCGCCTGGGCGCCGCCAAGCTGTTCAAACGCATACAGCACCGCGGCACGGTCATATAACTGCTGCAGAGCAGCCCAACCGGCGCCACCTTCCGCCGGCAGCAACTCTGCCGGCGCGTTCCGGAACGTCACTTCCGCCGCGTCCCGGGTCAGATCAACAGTGTCCACCGGTTGCCGATGTACATCCGCTGCGTCCACCAGCGTCAGCACCAGTTCATCACCCTGACGCGCCAGCACCAGCAAAACGTCAGCGATGCTGCCGTCGCTGACAATCAGTTTGCGGCCGTTGAGCTTGCCGTCCGCAATTTCACACTGAATCTGCTGCGGGTGCAGTTGCTGAAGCTGCTCTACCGCCGCCAACGCGCCTTTTACGCTGCCGTCACAGATTCCCGGCAGCCATTGTTGCCGCTGCTGTTCCGAACCAAACAGCAGCAATGCTTCGGCCAGCAGGTAAACCGTGGAGGCAAAGGGTACCGGGGCAATATGTGCCCCCAGTTGCTGGGCCACCAGGCACAGTTCAAGATAGCCTGCGGCGGTACCGCCGTAACTTTCCGGGATGGCGGTGCCGGTTAAACCCATGTCTGCCAGACCCTGCCAGACCGGCTGGGCATAACGCGCGTCACCGTCCAGAACGCCGCGCACCACGCTGCTGCCGCACTGTTCGTCCAGGAAGCGCTGCACCTGATCCGCCAACAGCTTCTGATCGTCAGAAAAGTCAAAGTTCATGGTTGATTGCTGCCCCCTCCCCTCTTTTGGTGCTGTCTTTTTTTTGCGCCGTCTTTTTGCGCCGTCTTTTTGTAGCCGCCACCCTATCGGCACCCTTGCCCTGGACGGCTATTCCGGCAAACTGAACAGGACTTTAGCATAGCCCGCTGACCAGGAAAGCCCGCTGACAGGAAAGCCGGCTGACCGGTACAGCCCAACAGCCAACGGAGACAACCACCCATGACCCTATCCGCGGACTTCCCCAACATCAGCAACCGGCGCGTGGCCGCCAATGGCATTCAATTGAACATCGCTGAGCAGGGTGACCCGCAAGCCCCCCTGGTCCTCATGTGCCACGGTTTTCCGGAGTCCTGGTACTCCTGGCGGCATCAGTTCCAGGCGCTGGCCGACGCCGGCTATCACGCTGTGGCTCCGGACATGCGGGGTTATGGTGATTCCGACAAGCCGCGCCAGACAGACGCCTACAATCAGGTTGAAGTTGTTAACGACATGATCGGGCTGATTGATTCCCTGGGTTACGAAACCGCGGTTGTCCTGGGCCACGACTGGGGCGGGCCCACAGCCTGGGGCTGCGCGCTGCACCATCCGCACCGGGTCAGCGCCGTCGGCGTGCTCTCGGTGCCCTTCTCGCCGCGGCCGCCGGCAGCCCCGCTGGACACCCTGAAAGCCCTGTTCAAAGACCAGTTTTTTTACCAGCTGTATTTCCAGCAGGAAGGTGTGGCAGAAGCTGAGTTTGAACAGGACGTGCGCACCGCCCTGCGCAAGTTTTATCACATGGGCAGCGCGCAGATGGAAGGCCTGCCGCTGCAGAACAAACCAGCGGACGCGGACCTGTTATCGGACCTGCCCGACCCGCAGACCATGGGAGCCTGGCTGACGGCAGCGGACCTGGACTTCTATGTGGCTGAGTTTGAACGGAGCGGCTTCCGTGGGCCGCTGAACTATTACCGCAATTTGAACCTCACCTGGGAACTCACCGCCGGCTGCCCTACCACCATCAATCAACCGGCACTTTTTATGGCGGGTGAAAAGGATGGGGTGATTGTCATGGCTGCCCAGGCCCTGCAGGATATGCCCAAGTACGTGA
Source organism: Pseudomonadales bacterium (assembly GCA_028279305.1). Classification (GTDB taxonomy): domain Bacteria; phylum Pseudomonadota; class Gammaproteobacteria; order Pseudomonadales; family Azotimanducaceae; genus UBA4421. The sequence goes on along the minus strand of JANQOA010000358.1, from coordinate 8,036 downwards.
CCAACCTGCGGCTCAACCGGCTGATTCCGGATGTGGGCCACTGGACCCAGCAGGAAGCCCCGGATGCGGTTAACCGGGGCCTGCTGGAGTTTCTCAGCGCGCTATAGCCGTTTAGCGGGGGGCAAAGCGCTGGCCGCCGTCCACCCTTAAGGTCGAGCCGTTCATCATCGGGCACTCAAAGATGGCAATGGCCATGGTGGCGTATTCATGAGGTTGGCCCATACGCCGGGGAAAAGCTGCGTCCTTGGTCAATTGCAGGGCACCTTCATCGGGAATCCCCGCGGTCAGCCCGGTGTCGAACAGGCTGGGGGCTATGGTCATGCAGCGTATCCCCAGCGTGCCGAGATCCCGTGCCATGGTCAGCGTCATGGCGGCAATACCGCCTTTGGCTGCGGTATAGGCAACCTGGCCTATCTGTCCTTCAAAAGCGGCGATGGACGCGGTATTCAGCATGACGCCCCGTTCGCCGTCCTTATTCGGTTCGTTTTTGGCCATGTGCTCCGCGGCAATACAATTGATATTAAAAGACGCAATCAGATTCAGGTCCACGATGCGGCGGAAGTCATCCAAAGAGTGGCGGGTGCCGTCGCGCTTCAAGGTACGCTGACCCACCGCACCGCCGGCTGTATTCACCATGAAGTGCAGCGCCCCCAGATCTTCAACGGCTGCACCCATCACTTCAACCATGCCGTCGTAGTCCATAACGTTGCAGGGGTAAAATTTGCCCCCCAGTTCCTCAGCAACTTCCGCGCCGTTGGATTTTTCCAGATCCAGAATGGCCAACTGCCCGCCTTTGCCGGCGAACTCTGCGGCTGCCGCGCGGCACATACCCGAAGCGCCGCCGACAAAAATGGCGCTGCTACCTTGAATTTCCATACTTTTCTCTCTTTGTTTCTCTATTTGTTGAGGGGAACGAATTTCTATTTAACCAGCGCCAGGCACTCAATTTCCACCTGTCCGTCCAGCGCCAGGCCGGAAGCGCCGAACGCGCTGCGCGCGGGCCGGTGCCCGGCAAATACTTCCACATATACCTCGTTCATGGCCGGCCAGTCCGCCATATCTTTCAGGAACACCGAACACTTCACCACATGCTGCAGGTCCGAGCCGTGGCGCTCCAGCACCGCGGCAATGTTCTGCAACGCCTGACGGGTTTCAGCCTGCACACCGCCGGGGACGAGTTCCAGCGCGCCGGGTCTGGCGCCGATCTGCCCGGACAGATACAACACGTCTCCGACCCGCACGCCCTCAGCAAAAGGCAGGTTTAACGCATCCTGCTCAGCAGTGGAGAGTATTTCCAGAGCGGCCGGCGGCGGCGCGTCCGAGCCGGAGCCGAGGGTTAACCACGCAGCCGCAAAACCGGCCGCCGCGCCAATGACAGCTGCAATAAGATACTGCACTTAACTCACCTGGTTGGTAAAAGTGGCCAGATCAAAGTAGTCGCGCCAGGCTTTAATTTTGCCGTCTTCTATTTCCATGGTGCCCATCACCGGCACCGACAACGGCCGGCCGTCCGCCATAACAAAGTTATCGACACGTTCGGTGAGTACCACGTTGCCGTTTTCGGCAATATTCAGTACCTGCCAGTCCACCTCCCTGGGCTGCATGGCGCGGATGCCGGCGCTGGCCGCCGCTTTGCCGACCATGGGCTCCATGGGGATATTGTGGTACACCACATCATCGGCAAACGCCGCTTCTATGGCATCCCAGTCACAATTATTCCAGGCCTGGATGAAATCCATGACCACTTGAGTGTTGCTCATATTCTGCTCCGGGTTCAAAAAACTGTCAGTTGCATCTGCCGCGTAGACTCACCTACCTGGATTCCATAATGGGTACCCAGTTGGCGAGAAAGTTAGCCCCGTCCACGACTAAATCCGCGCCGTTGATATAGCGCGCCGCGGGGGAACACAAAAACACACACAACGCCGCGGTTTCGTCCGCTTCTCCAAGCCGCCCCGCGGGCACAGCGGCGGTGGCCAGGGCCTCGTAGTCGCCTTTGTCCGAGGCGGCAAACTCTTCCTCGCGCACACCGGCGGTATTTATGGTACCCGGGGCAACGCTGTTGATGGTGACGTTGTGTTTAGCCCAGTGAAATGCCAGGCTCTTAGCCAGGTTCACAACCCCGGCGCGGGCCGCGCCGGAGTGCGGAAAATCGGGGGCGCCGCGGTTGTACGAATAAATGTGCACTATGTTCACAATGGCGCCGAAACGGTTCTCCACCATGTGTTTACCCACCCGGCTGGTGACATTCCAGGTACCGTTCAGGTTCAGGTCCACCACCGCCCGCCAGCCGTTGTCACTGATATCCAGGGGATTAACCGGAAACTGTCCGCCGGCGTTGTTGATGAGGAAATCAATTTTGCCCATTTCCTTAATGCTGCCGGCAACCAGTTGGTCTACCGATTCCGGGTCGCGGATATTGGTCGGCAGCGCCAGGCAACGCCGCCCCAGGTCACGGATTTCAGCCGCTGTGGGTTGCAGATTTTCTTCGTTGCGGCTGGCGATAATGCAGTCCGCACCGAGCCGCGCAAAGGCAAGCGCCAGCTCGCGGCCAATGCCGCGGCCGCCGCCGGTAATCAGCACGCTGCGGCCTTCAAACAGATTGTCTGCAAATACACTCAGGGGCTGAGACATCTATGCTCCTTTTCATCGCGGCTACTTGGCAAAATCTAACATTTCCTTAAAGCCAGACGGCGCGTGCGGGCCGACAATCAGCTGCTCCAGCACCCCCCGGCCGCCGCGCTCTCCCAGGTCGCCGGTCATTTCCACATCACATACGGCCTGAATGTGCAGGGTGGCGGCATCATCCACTTCCGCCAGGGCATATTCTTCATAGGTGCCGGCAAGCTCGCCATGGTAGGCGCCATGGTTAAACTGCGGATGCCCGTAGCCAACCCCCTGCATGTACCAGTGAAAGCGCGGCCGCATGGTTATTTCCGCCACCCCGCCGCTGTTCCGGGTGAAGCGCAGACGTGCTTCCCGGGCATGACGGGTGCCGGAAATAAAATCAATTTCCGAGGCGACCTGGGCCATGGCTTCGCTGTCACCCTGATCCCGTAACGGCACGTATACTCCGTGGGTGTTCCAGGGCCGGCCGTGTTCATCATCATTCAGGTGGTACAGGGTAACCGCGTCCGGCCAGTTGATTGGCGCCCACAGCCAGTAAAACTGACGCAGCTCGGCACTGTAGGGGTTGGGTTGCGCATCCGCCGCGCCAACATTGCGCACCCCCCAGGAACGGTCGCGGGTACCCTGCCAACGGTTCTCATCCACTTCGATACGGCGGCCTTTGCTTTCAATCCAGCCCTGCCAGACGCCGTTCTGGGTCAGGCGGGTGGAATCCATCATCAATTGGCTGCCGACCCGGCGGGTAAAACGCGGCTCTTCCTGTGCCGGCGCCCGGGAAGTAAATGTCAGCTCCGCGCGCAATGCGTGCTCTTCGTCGTTAACCGTCAGCTTCAACCTGTGCAGCGGTTCCAGCACATCCACGGCCACCGGGCCAACCCGGGTGTCCATGCGCTCCATATGCAGTACCCGCGAAGCAAGCACGTTATGCTGCACGCCGTCGACAATCAGACTGAATGCCGCATCCATGACATTGAGGTACGGATATACCCCCAGCGCCGCGGCAAAAAACACATCATCGTCCAACGCATAACCGTTGAAAAAGTAGCGGTCATAAAAATTACGCGCGGAGCCGGTATACGCAATCGGCTCCGGCGTCTGATGAATCGGGTAATCGTCACCCTTGGTCAGCATTGTCCCCCCAACACACGGTCCCCCGGAAATAGCCTCAAACTACAGGTTTGCCTTAAAGAAATCCAACGCGCGGCGGCGCGCAAAGCCGTGTTCAACCACCGGCGCCGCATACTCAATGCCAGCCGGCCAGGTGCGCCGCTCTTTGTACAGCAGCTTGGCCGGCAACGCTTTTAACTCCGGCACCCAGCGGGTAACAAATTCACCCTGGGGATCAAATTTCTGCCCCTGGCTGGCCGGGTTGAAGATGCGGAAGTACGGTGCCGCATCCGTGCCGGTGGCGGCACTCCACTGCCAGCCGCCGTTGTTGGAAGCAAAATCTCCGTCTACCAGACGCTGCATGAAGTACTGCTCACCCAGGCGCCAATCTATCAACAGGTGTTTGCTGAGGAACATCGCCGTCACCATGCGCAGGCGGTTGTGCATCCAACCGGTCTGATTAAGCTGGCGCATGCCGGCATCCACCAGGGGGTAACCGGTCTGCCCCTCACACCAGGCCTGCCAGCCCGGCGCGCTGCTGTCCTGCCAGGGCAGGCGGTCGGTGGGCGGACGGAATGCGCGCCCCCGGCTGACGCGGTCAAATTGCGCAACAATATGCCGGTAGAAGTCGCGCCAGGCAATTTCAGCCACCCAGGTTTCCACGCCTTCGCCTTCAGCAATCTGTTCAGCAGCCCGCACACACTGCGCCGGTGAAACCGCACCTACCGCCAGATGTGCGGACAACCTGCTGGTGCCGTCCACCCCTGGAATATCCCTGCGCTCAGCATAGCCGGCCACCCGGGCGCTGACAAAATCATCCAGCGCCCGCTGTGCAGCCTGCTCCCCGGCCGGCCACAGTTGCGCTCCGGCATCAATCGGCACGCCATCCAACTGACGGGGAATTGGCGTTGAGGGGATCGGCAGGGCCGCCTGGGGAAGCACCGCCGCAGCCGGCTCACGCTCATTGCGGTACTGCAGCCAGCGGCGGTAAAACGGCGTGAAAACGGTATACGGCCTGCCCTCGCCGGTCTTCAGCCGCCCCGGTTGTACCACCACATCAGCGGTGTGCCGGCTGACCTCCACCTGTGCGCCAAGCACATGCACCACCTGCTGATCGCGGCGCCGTTCGTTGAGAGGATATTCGTCAATAAAGTCCAGGTGTGTCAGCTGATGCTGTTGACACAAGTCCGCCAACGCCGCGGCGCAGCCGCTGAAGGCACCCGGCTGCAGGATAAGCAGCGGGATACCCAGCTCGCGCAGGGCTTGCGAGAGTGCTTCCAGGGTGCGCTGCTGAAAACTCAGGCGCCAGTCCGCCATGCCGTGCTGACGCCACTGTTCGACACACTGGCAGTACACCCCCACAACCTCACCCCGGGCCCGGGCTGCGGCCAGAGCCGGATGATCGCTGACCCGCAGATCATTGCGGAACCAGACCAGGGACCTGGCCGCCATCAAGCGGACAACGGGGTCAAGTGTTCATGCCTCCAGCCCCAGTACGCGCGCGGCATTGCCGCGCAGGAACTTGGGCCACACTTCTTCCTTAAACGGCACATGCTGCATGTCGCTCATAATGCGTTCAACCGTCAGGCCCATGGGGAAATAGCCGGCGTAGATAACCTTGTCAGCACCGCGGGTGTTGGCGTAGTCAATAATCGCCTGGGGATAATGTTTGGGTGCAAATGCTGAGGTGGAGTAATACAGATTGGGCCACTTCAACATCAGTTTCACCGCCAGGTCCTGCCAGGGTTCACAGCCGTGACGGGTGACAAAAACAAGCTCCGGAAAGTCGTACATCACCTGATCGATGCGGCTGACTTCCTGGGGCCACATGGGGAACCGGGGCCCGGGCACGCCGGCACAGGAAAATATCGGCACCCCGAGTTCCACACACTTGGCATAGATGGGGTACATCCTGGCGTCATCAATCCCGACCTGGGGATTGTAGCCGGCGTTAAACGCACCAAATGAGGTGACGCCAAATTCTTCGTGCTGGCGCACCATTTCGCGGATACCCGCCATGCCTTTATTCGGGTCGACGCTGCCCATGCCGACAAAGCGGTCCGGATACTGCTTCAACGCCTGCCGGGACACGTCGCCGCCAACCCCGATCACGCCAATCTCAATGTTGTACCTGTCCATCTCGTGCAGGGTGATGGAAATCGGGTCTTTGCTGCCGTATATCTCTTTCGGCACCTGTTTGAACATGTACTCAACGGGAAAATCAAAAGAATCAGAACCGTCTTTGAGCTGCGCACGGATAAAATCGTACATGGCAAAGTCTTCCGCGGGAAAACCGATCATGCAGTCGATAATGCCAATCCCGCCGGGCATCCCCATCAAGCGGCTCCCTGCCGGGCGTTCTGAAACAGATAACACATGGAATCGCGGGGAATATCTTCCACCGGTAAAGGCGTGTTGACCTGAGCCGGGGTGGGGCCGAATTGCGCCGCCAGGGGCCGCAGGGCGTCCAGGTCAAAGCCGTACAGATGGGCCGCATTCTCCCCCAGCACCTTGCGCCGCACCCGCTCCGGGATGTCAGCAAAAGTCAGCCGCAGCGACTCCAGATTGTAGGGAAAGGTCCCTTCGTAATGGGGATAATCGTTGCCCCACAAGACCCGGTCCTCGCCAATCGCTTCGATGCCCTGCAAGTCACCAAGACTTGGGAAACTGGCGCCGTACCAGATGTTGCGCGCCGCGTATTCACTGGGTTTGTCTTTCAGCACCCATTCCATGTCGGCGTAGTTCATTTCGCCGATCGCGCCGTGCTTGAAACCCATGTGGATGCGGTCCATCTGCGCCAGTAGAGCCGGCGCCCAGGCGCACCCGGACTCGGTAAGGATGTACTTCAGGCGCGGAAACTTCTCAAACGCCCCGCTCATCATCAGATGCCGGTAGCCGGCCTGACAGTAGTAGGTGACCTCGGTGATCCAGATGGCTTCCGCCACCGGCCCGCTGCCGTAGTCCGGAGAACCTTGTCCGGAATGCTGATTCATGACCAGGTTGTGGTCCTGAATGGCGGCCAGCACCCGGTCCCAGGCCGGATCGAACAGGGGTTTGATCCAATCGCAATCCGGCGGCACCAACGGCAACAGCACCCCGCCGCGCAGCCCGGCCTCAGCGATGAACTCAATGTCCTTAACAGCTTCATCCAGGTCATTGGGCAGGATCAGGCCGATGCCCGCGCGGCGCAGCGGATCTTCCGCGCAGAAGTCCTTCAACCAGCGGTTGTGCGCGCGAATGCCGGCCAGGCAATGCTCAAAGTCTTCAGGCTTGGGGGGTTGCGCCGTAACGATACTTTTACGGTAGAACGGCGGCACCGTATTGGGGAAAACAACTTCACCCACAACACCCTGACTGTTCTGATCCGCGGTACGGATATCATAATCCCAGTTGCGCTTCTTTTTGGCCCCGTAGTGTTCCTGTGAGGGGTTTTTGTAACCGCCGCGCCATGCGTCAAAAGCCTCCCGGTAGGCGGGATCCAGGTATTCGCGGTACTGCGCGTGGCTGCCGCCGGCGTGGGTGTCCGCGGTGATGAGAATATACGGTTCTTCTTCCGCGGCAGCAGTTGCGTGATCTGCCATACTTCCTCCAAGTGCCCCAAGTGTAATCAGCGTACCGAAGCTTACAAAAACCTTGGGGCTGACGTAACCCGCTATAATGGCCCGATTCACATCTCACTCCCAGGGAGCACAAATTCATGTCAAACCCAATTCTGGCCGACCAGCACGCGGTTATCACCGGCGGCGGCAGCGGCATTGGCCTGGCCTGCGCACGGGCCATGCTGGCAGACGGCGCGCGGGTCAGCCTGCTGGGCCGCAGCGAAGAAAAACTGGTCAACGCACGGCAGGCCCTGGCGGAAGAATTCACCGGGCAGGCCATCAACATTGCGGCCGCCGACGTTGCTGACGAAGATGCCCTGGCCGCCGCCCTGCAGCGGATTGAAACATTTGCGCCGCTGACCGTGGCAGTGGCCAACGCCGGCACCGGCTACGCCGGCCCGTTCCTGGAAACCGACAGCAGCGAGTGGCAGCGGGTGATGCAGACCAATCTGTCCGGCACCTATTACACGTTCAAACACGCCGGCCGGGCGATTGCCGCAAACGGCGGCGGCGCCATGTGTGCAATCTCCTCCATCGCCGGCCTGCGTACCCATAAACTGATGAGTGCTTATTGCACCAGCAAAGCCGGGATCGACATGCTGGTGCGCAACGTGGCGGACGAACTCGGGCAATTGCAGGTACGCGTCAACAGCGTCTGCCCCGGCCTGGTGGAAACGGAACTGTCCGCCGGATTGCATGAAA
>JANQOA010000356.1 GCA_028279305.1 Pseudomonadales bacterium | reverse complement strand
GTTACCGCTTTGTCGAGCTGGATGGTGTTGGACACTTTGTCACGGACCAGGTGCCCGAGGTGTTCCCGCCGTTGCTGCTCGACCACCTGCGTGCCTGCTGAGCGTTAATCCGCCGTGGCTGCGACCATCGAGCCCGCCAGCGAAACAGTCCGGCCCGCCTCCGCGGTCACCCTGACGCTTTATGGGCTGCCGGCTCTGGTCAAAGGTTACATGATGCGCATCATGGTCCTGTATGCCATGAAGTTTGCTACCGACGTGCTGCTTATTGCGCCGTTTGTGGTTGGCCTGATCTTTGCCGTCTCGCGCATATGGGATGCGGTGACCGACCCGGTAGTTGGTTTCCTCAGCGATCGCACGCGCTTGTCCTTCGGCCGCCGACGCAGTTGGATGCTGGCCGGCACCTTGCCGCTGGCGTTGACCTTTGTGCTGGTTTTTGCGGTGCCGATTGACGCTGACAACACGGTCAAAGTGCTGTGGCTGGCGCTGGCTGTGGTGGGGTTTTATACCGCGTATACCTGTATAACGGTGCCGCATCTGTCCTGGGGCGCGGAGCTGAGTGACAGCTCCAACGGCCGCAACCGGATCTTCGGTGTGCGTCATGGTGCGGAGTCGTTGGGCGCGCTGGCGGCGCTGGGGGTGCTGGCGCTGCTCATCGAAGCTGAAAGTGAAGGGCGCATGGCGGCATCGCAGGTTGCCATCCAGAGTTCCGTGGCGGCGGCCGCGGTGACGGCGCTGATACTGGCTGCCTGCATCCTGCTGTTGCGCGAGCCGGCCCGCAGCACGGTCAGCCCGCCGCGCACCAATGCCCTTGAGGTTGCAGCTGACATTGTCAGAAACCCCCATGCAAGGCTGGTTTTGATTGTCATGCTCATAGAGTTGATTGGCGCGGCGGCGATGGGGGCGATGGCGATCTACGTTGCCCAGTATGTGATCGGCGCGCCCTGGATTGCACCGATCAGCATAGGCCTGTATCTGGTGGTGCAGATGGCTTCCGTACCCATCTGGGTTAAGCTGGCGTTGCGCATCGAAAAACACCTGCTCTGGCGCTACGCCATGATCGGCAGCGCGGTCACTTACGGCAGCCTGTTTTTTCTTGCTTTTATCGAATCCCAAACCGTGCAGATTGCATATAACCTCGGCTGCGTCTTTATCGCCGGGTTCGCCGCCAGTTGCGCCGGCACCATAGGTCCGTCAGTGATGAGCGACATCATAGACTATGATGAAAGTCAGTCCGGGGAGCGGCGGGAAGGGGTGTATTTTGCGGCCTGGAGTTTTGCCGCCAAAAGTGCCGGAGCGGTCACCATTGCATTTGTTGGCGTGGCACTCAGTCTAATTGGCTTTGTGCCCAATGAAGAGCAGACGCAGGCGACCCGAATCGGCATGACGGCTGTCCTCGGCCTGTTCCCGCTGGTCTGTTACGGGGTTGGAGCATGGCTTTTTTCGCGCTATAGCCTGGTATCCATTAAGCAGTAACTTGTCATATTCGGGCTGTTTTTCGACAAGCAACTAAACACTTTGCGTGTGTGATCTTGTATTGGAAAATAGATGGTATCTGTGCTATAGACTTATTATAGACTTATAGCATCGGTTAACAGATGAAGCAGTACTCCCGTTCAGCGGGTTGTTTCTGCCGTGAGGACGCCAATGGACTGTGTAATTCGTAGCGCCCGCCCGGACGATTTCAACACCATCAGTGATGTGTTGCGCGAGAGTTTTGGCCCGGACATGTTCCGCGGTCAGTCTTACACTGCGTTCCGGCAGTGGGCGTACGAAGATAACCCCGACAAAAAACCCGCCGCCAGCACCGAATGGGTGGTGGAGCACAACGATGAAATTGTCGCCGCGCGCGGGGTGATGCCGGCAAAAATTGTTATCGAGGGCGACCCCGAACCGACCTCCTGGATGCAGAACGTCGCCGTGCGGCCGCAGGCGAGAAGGCAGGGGGTGTCGCGGAAGATCTTCCGCCACGTGGTGAGAGAGAACGGCGGCATGACCATGTGCCTGGGTATGGTTGAAGCCTCCCGCGCGCTGGCGCGCTCCGAAGGGGTGAAGTTTCTGCAGGCGGACGAGATTGTTGTGTTGCCTCTGGACAACCGGCGTGCGGTCAAAAGAGGCGCCAAAGCCGTTCTCAAGCGGCAGGGTGACGATGGGTTGGCCACTTTGTTAAGCCCGGTGCGTAAATTCGGTCCGGCCCGCTGCGGCCGGCATGGCGGCCCGCGCTGGGTGGACATCGAGCCGGTTGAACTGTTTGAGGCCTCGTTTGACGAACCGCTGGCCGCCATAACCGCGCAGTTTCCGGCCATGATGTCGCGTTCCGCCGCAAAACTGAACTGGTTCCT
>JANQOA010000336.1 GCA_028279305.1 Pseudomonadales bacterium | reverse complement strand
ACTTTCCAGCCAGCGGTGGCACAGTTGCCAGTAGATAAAGGTGAAACCGGCAGCCGGCAACATAGCGGCCTTGAAGACAAAAAAACCCCAGCCGTGGCGGCCGGTGGCACTGACGCTGTCGCAGCCGGTGAGGTGCGGCACGCACCAGTCCACGTAACCGGCGTTGGCGGACAACAGATATGCAGCCAGCGGTCCGCTCCAGGACAGGATCCAGGCGGCCAGGGCAACGTTGCGCACATCCGACATGGGCCGCGGTTACCGCCGGCTGCACAGATAATCCGCATACTGCGGCGCGTGGATGTTGTGTTCCCGCACGGTAAATCCCGCGCGCTGCAGCATGCCGTGCAGTATCCAGTCGAAGGTGCTGTATTCGTCGCGTACGTGGGTTTCGAATTCTTCCCTGGAGAAGCCGGAGCGCTGCGGCATGGCATCAATCCATGCGTTGATGTGTGTTTCATATTCAGCGGCGGGGAAAGAAAAGACCACGTCGCGCAGAAACAGCGTGCCGCCCGGCGCCAGGGCGTTGGCAATATTGTTCAGGGCAATCTGTTTCCAGAAATCCGGCAGGTGGTGCAGGGCAAACCTGCAGACGACAACGTCTATGCTGGCCGCCGCGGGTTGCCAGCTGAGGAAACCGCCTTGCAGGGTCTGCAGGTTGGTGAGGCCGTTTGCATCCGCCGCCCTCGCCACGTAGCGCAGCATATTGGCGGCCACATCGATGGCGGTGACCCGGGCGCCATGCCGGGCGGCCGCCAGCGCAAAGCTGCCGGTGCCGCAGCCGAGGTCGACCACTGTGTCGCCGGCGGCAATGCCCAGCGTGGCGATCAGCCGGTTTTCCTCTTCACTGTCGGAGCCCTGGCGGTGGTCGTAGTCCTCAACCATATCCGCGTCATCCAGATCTACCCCGGTTTGGACAAATTCGTTGTAATGCCAGGCGGGTCGGGGCGGGGTTGTATTGTCCATGGCTGCAGCAGGTGGTTGGTGAGACTGGTTTTTTAAGCACATAATGAGGCACTTACAAGCAATTTTTAACGCAGGCAGCCAACATGCAGGGCTTTCCTTCCCACCTTGATTTATCCGTGGCGGATCCGGCGCGCTCGATTCCGTTTTATCACACCCTGCTGACTGCGCTGGGATATTCGCGCTGGCGCGGCGGCGGCGAGGCCTGGCGGGAGCCGCAACCGACCCGGGCAGCCTGGGGGCTGAGATATGCTGACGGCAGCGTGTTCGGCATAGATCTGCGCCCGGCCCGGCACAATACCCAGCGGGTATATGACCGCTTTGAACCCGGCCCGCATCATCTGGCGTTGCAGGCTGACACCGACGCCGCGGTGGACCAGGTGCATGCCGCCATGCAGCAGGCGGGTGCGCGGATAACGGACCCGCCGGCCAATTACGGCGGCACGCCCGGGTATGGGGAGCACTACTATGCGGTATTCTTACGGGACCCGGACGGGTTTAAAGTTGAGGTTGTACACGCGCGGGGTTTTGAAGTTTAGTGGATAGCAAAAGGAGGGAGCTGAATGAAAAATTGCAGACGTGTACTGGCGCTGATGCCAATACTTGGCGTACTCACGTACGGGGGTTGCGGTACTCCGGGTGACAGGCCGCCGGTGGTGGACAGCCAGGCGGTGGAAGCTTCGATTCTGAATCCCGCAGCGGTGGCTGAGATTCATGAAAAAGCCCTGGTGCTGGACGCCCATGCGGATATCGAGTTACCCGATGCACCGTCCCGCTATGCCGGCGATGATGGGCGCTCGCAGGTGGCGCCGGATAAGATGCGCGGCGGCGGCATGGATGCGGTGGTGATGGCCATTGCGGTGGGGCCCGGACCGCGCAATCCCCAAGGTTATGCTGAAGCCCGGCAGACGGCTCAGCGGGAACTGGAAGCGGTGCTGGCGCTGGTCGCGGATCCGGCCAACGGCGCGGTCCTGGCCACCAGCGCGGATGAAGTGGTGAGCGCGCATGAAAACGGCCGCCTTGCCATGATCCTGGGACTGCAGAATGCGCGCATCCTGGGCACCCGGGTGGCGGCGGTGGATGAATTCTATGCCGCCGGCGTGCGGGTGTTTGCGCTGACGCACATGGGTCATAACGATTTTGCCGACTCCTCACGGCCGCTGTTCATAGGCGCCACGGGCAGCTATGAAGCCGAGGCGGAGCACGGCGGTCTGTCAGCCCTGGGGGAAGCGGCGGTGGCGCGCATCAACGCCCTGGGCGGCGTGGTGGATGTGTCGCAGCTGTCGCGCCAGGCCACCCTGCAGGTTTTGTCCTTAAGCAGCGCGCCGGTGATTGCCAGCCATTCCAATGCACAGGCGCTGTCCGACGTGCGGCGCAATCTTTCTGACGAGGAAATCGACGCTATTGCCCGGGCCGGCGGGGTGATTCATATTTCCGCGTTCAAGGGTTACCTGTTCGATTCTAATGACAAACAATTGGACGCGAATATCCGCGCCGAGCGGCGCCGCGTGGGTATTGCTGAAGACTATGATTACCCGTTTGAATTGTACTGGGAGATTGACGACCCGGAGGTGCAGAGCAGCTATATCAATGCGGTCAGCAACTTGCTGGGCCCCGGCCGGATAGAGGATATGTTGAACCATATCGACTATGTGGCACAACGGGTTGGCGTTGATCACGTGGGTATCGGCAACGACTTTAATCACGGCAGCGGCATCGAGAATTTTAAGGATGCCAGCGAAGCCATAAACGTCACCGCGGGGCTGGTGCAGCGCGGCTACAGCGAAGCGGACATCATAAAGATCTGGGGCGGCAATTTTCTGCGTGTCATGCGCGCGGCGCACGGGAAACGGGCGGACCCGTAAACAGCCGGTACATATCAATCGATAAAACCAATCGCTAACCGATCATCAACACCAATCTGGAAGAAGGGAGAGCACCATTAGCACTAAACATCTGCTTGCCGAGGAACTGTTGCCGATTCTGGATGCTTTTCCCGATGACTTTGAACTGAACGAGGAGACTCTGCCGCGGGTGCGGGCGGCCCGGGATCAATCCCCCGGTCTGGGTGATTCCGCCGCCTTGGGGCTGCACCGCCGTGAGGTGACGGTGCCGGGCGTTGACGGCCCGGATGTGCCCTGTCTGGTCTATACGCCGCGCGATCAGCAGGGGCGGCTGCCGGGCTACCTGCACATCCACGGCGGCGGCTACATCATCGGTAATGCCGCCGGCTCGGATGCCATGAACCTGTCTCTGGCGTCCCGTCTGGGTATTGTCATTGTCTCGGTGGATTACCGGCTGGCGCCGGAGCACCCGGTTCCCGCGGCCCTGGATGACTGTTACGCGGCCCTGGCCTGGCTGCACAATCAGGCGGACGAGCTTAAGGTAGATGTTTCCCGCATTGCGATTGGCGGTGAAAGTGCCGGCGGCGGCCTGGCCGCGGCGCTGGCCATCCGTGCGCGGGATGCCGGAGATTATCCAATCTGCCACCAACATCTCACCTATCCGATGCTGGATGACCGCACGGGCACCGCTGAACAACCCGGCGATGCGTTAACCGGTGAATTCGTCTGGACCCGGCAGTCCAATCAATATGGTTGGCGCAGCTACCTCGGCGGCGCACCCGCGCCGGCACTTGAGGCGCCGCTGCCGGTGCGCCG
>JANQOA010000335.1 GCA_028279305.1 Pseudomonadales bacterium | reverse complement strand
AGTTCGGCCGCGACTTTGCGCTGGGTTCGGTGGAACAGGACGGCTTTGCCACCGGCCGCTTGTCAGGCCTGGCGATTGATGAAGAGGGTGTGGTAGTCGCACGCTTCACCAACGGGCAGAACTCCACCCTGGGACAAATAGCCATTGCCGACTTCACCAATACCCAGGGCTTGAGCTCGGTAGGTGACACCTCATGGATCGAAACCAACACCTCCGGCCCGCCGGTGGTGGCGGCACCGGGCAGCGGCTCCCTGGGCAGTATTACCTCAGGGGCGCTGGAGGACTCCAATGTGGAGTTGTCGGAACAACTGGTGCAGCTGATTGTGGCGCAGCGTAATTTCCAGTCGAACTCGCGGACCATATCCACGGCTGACGAAATTACCCAGACCATTATCAACATCTAACGGCTAACCTGTAACGGCTGCGGACTATAAGTTATGGATCGTCTGGTTTACATCAGCGCAGTGGGGCTGAGCAACATCGAGCAGGCCCAGGCGGCCAGGGCTAACAATCTGGCCAACGTTTCGACCAACGGCTTCCGCGCTGATCTGGCGCGGGTCATGACCAGCGAGGTCAGCGGTGACGGGTACCGTACCCGGGCATACGCGGTCAACGAAGGGGCCGGCGTGGATCTGAGCCACCGTACCCAGGTGGAAACCGGCCGCGAACTGGACCTGGCCGTCAGCGGTGACGGCATGTTCAGTGTGTTGTTGCCGGACGGCACTGAAGGGTATACCCGCAACGGGGCGCTGCAGATAGACAGCGCCGGGCGTCTGCTCAGCGCCCAGGGCATGCCCGTAATGGGGCAGGGCGGGCCCATTGCGCTGCCGCCCTTTGAGTCCGTTGTGTTTGGTGCGGACGGCGCTATAACGGTGCGCCCGCAGGGCCAGGGGCCGGAAGCCCTGGTGCAGGTTGAGCGCCTGAAAATGGTGAATCCGCCGGCTGAACGCATCACCAAGGATGCCACCGGTCTGCTGGTGGATATCGAAGGGGAAGCTTTTGCACCGGCGGACGATGTCACGGTGCGCTCGGGCTTTCTGGAATCCAGCAACGTAAACGCCATGCACGAGCTGACGGAGATTCTCTCGCTGGCCAGGCAGTTTGAGCTGGAAGTGAAGATGATGAAAACCGCTGAGAGTAACGATGAAGCGGCCAGCCAGTTGCTGCGCCTGGGTTAACCGGCAACACCGATTATTTAAACAAGGTAGGGGATTATGAATTCAGCATTATGGGTCAGTAAAACCGGCCTGGGCGCGCAGGATACTGCGCTGCGGGCCATCTCAAACAATCTGGCCAACGTGGGCACGGTGGGCTTCAAGAAGGACCGGGCCGTGTTCGAGGACCTGGTGTACCAGATCAATCAGCAGCCCGGCGGCCAGTCGTCCCAGGATTCCACTTTGCCGTCCGGCATTCAGCTCGGCACCGGGGTAAGGGTAGCCAGTACTCAGAAACAGTTTTCCATAGGCTCTTTGCAGACCACGGAACGCAGTCTGGACCTGGCCATTGAAGGCCGCGGCTTTTTCCAGATTACCCTGCCCGACGGATCCGTCGGGTACACCCGTACCGGTTCATTCTCCGTTGATCAGGACGGCCAACTGGTCAGCGCCCAGGGTTATGTGGTTGAGCCGGCCATTAATGTGCCCCAGGGCAGTACCGGCATCACTATCGGCGCCGACGGCACGGTCAGTGCGGTGGTGAATGGCACCAGCACGCAGATCGGCAACCTGCAGCTTGCAGACTTCATTAACCCAACCGGCTTGGAAGCTATCGGCGGCAATCTGTACCGCGAAACGGTAGCCAGCGGGGCAGCGCTGCAGTCTGCACCGGGCCAGAACGGCATAGGCGAAGTGAAACAGGGCATGCTGGAATCTTCCAACGTTTCGGTTGTGGAAGAAATGGTCAACATGGTGGCAACCCAGCGGGCGTATGAAATGAACGCGCGGGTGGTCAGCACCGCGGACCAGATGCTGCAGTACATCGCGCAGAACCTCTAACCTCTGCAACCTCTGCCGTAAACGGAACAAGGACATCAGCGTCATGAACAACTTTATCCGCGGACTGAAAGTGCAGCCAGCCGGCACCTTGTTGCTGGTGCTTGGGCTGCTGGCGGCCAGCGGCTGTGCGGTCAGCCCCAATCCCAGCCGTCCGGAGCCGGTATATACCCCGGTGTGGCCGGAAATGGAGGCACCCACCGCGGCCAGCGCCGGCTCGCTGTACCAGGTGAGCCATAACCTTTCCCTGTTTGACGACCGGCGCGCCGGCCGGGTCGGGGATGTCATTACTATCACCCTGGAAGAACAGACCCGCTCCAGCAAGAGTGCGGAAACTTCCATCCGCAAAGACACCTCCAACGAACTGCTGAATCCCAAGGTATTCGGCAGCGTGGTGCGCGGATTGGGTGACGACAATATTTTCAACTCCCTGGAAAGCGCAACCCAGTTCAGCGGCGAGGGGGAAAGCGACCAGTCCAACAGCCTCACCGGCACCATAACCGCGGTGGTGGCGAAGGTGCTGCCCAACGGGCTGCTGCTGGTGCAGGGAGAAAAGTGGTTTCAGCTTAACCGCGGCGAGGAGTACGTGCGTATATCCGGGCTGGTACGCGCGGAAGACATCAACTCCGACAACTCCGTGTCTTCATTGCGCCTGGCGGACGCGCGTATCGCGTACAGCGGCACCGGCGAGATTGCCCAGGCTAATCAGGCGGGTTGGCTGACGCGCTTTTTTGTCGGCACCCTAAATCCGTTTTAGAACCCGTTTCAGGTGAGGAGAGCAGACTTGGATAAACAACGCAGCAATCTGCGCCCCGATGAGCATGCCGGTTGGCCCGATGCCTTGTTTCAGTGGCTGGCGCTGGGCCTGCTGGTGCTGATATCCGTATCCGCGCCCAACGCTTTTGCCCAGCGGCTGAAAGACATCACCGATGTGGCCGGGGTGCGCGCCAACCAGTTGGTAGGTTACGGCCTGGTGGTGGGTCTGGACGGTACCGGAGACCAGACCAGCCAGACCCCGTTTACCACCCAGACGTTCAGAAACATGTTGCAGCAACTGGGTATCCAGTTGCCTCCCGGCGCGTCCTTTCAAACCAAAAACGTTGCCGCGGTGACCGTGCACGCGGAATTGCCCGCGTTTGCCAAACCCGGTCAGCAGATTGACGTGACCGTCTCGTCCGCCGGTAATGCCAACAGTTTGCGCGGCGGCACCCTGCTGGTGACGCCGTTGAAAGGCCTGGACGGACGCATTTACGCGGTAGCCCAGGGCAGCCTGGTGGTAGGCGGCTTTGGTGCTCAGGGTAACGACGGCTCTTCAGTGACCGTTAATGTGCCCAGCGTTGGCCGCATTCCCGGCGGCGCGCTGGTGGAAGTAGCGGCGCCGGACGGCTTCAGCAACGGTGAACAGATTGTATTTAATCTGCACCGGGCGGATTTCACCACCGCGCGACGGGTGGCGGAAAAAATTAACGCCACCTTTGGTCCGGAGGTGGCGCAGACCCTCGACGCCGCTTCCATTGCGGTGCGCTCGCCGGTTAACGCCAGTCAGCGGGTTGCATTCCTGTCGGTGATTGAGAATCTCGACGTTGAGCCGGATGCCACCAGTGCGCGGATTGTGATTAATTCCCGCACGGGCACCATTGTTATTGGTGACAAGGTGGAAGTCGCGCCTGCCGCGGTTACCCACGGCAGTCTCAGCGTGACTATTGCCGAATCCCCCCAGGCCAGCCAGCCCAACCCCCTGGCCGGCGGAGATACCGTGGTGGTGCCCAACACGGAAGTGGAAATTGTGCAGGAAAGCAATCGTATGTTCGTCTTTGATCCCGGTGTGCAACTGCAGGACATTGTCACCGCGGTGAACGAGGTGGGTGCCGCGCCGGGCGACCTGATGGCCATTCTCGAGGCGCTGCGCGAAGCCGGCGCGCTGCGCGCGGAACTGGTGGTGATCTGATGAGTGCTGCCGCGCCGGATCTCAGCCTCAGTTATACCCAGTTCGCGCGCCTGCCGCAGCAGTTGCGCGGCGGCACCGATGACCAGCAGGGCCTGGAGCAGGCCGCCCGGCAGTTTGAGAGTATTTTTATCGATATGTGGCTGAAAAGCGCCCGTGAAGCCAACCAGGTGTTTGCCGAAAACAACCTGACCAACAGCTCTGAAATGGTCATGCAGCAGGAGATGCTGGATCATGAGATGGCGGTGCATCTGTCGCGCAACGGCGGCATCGGGCTGGCGCCGGTGATAGTCCGGCAATTGGGCGGAGACCCGGAAGCCATGCACCAGCAGCCATTGCTGCAGGCGGCGCGTGAGTCATTTGCCGCGGCGCTGCAGATGGCCGGCAGGCAGCCGCCGGCCGGCGCTGCAGCAGCCCCTGAAACAACCCCAGAAACAGCCCC
>JANQOA010000318.1 GCA_028279305.1 Pseudomonadales bacterium | reverse complement strand
TGGGGGCGGGAAATATCAAACGGGCTGAGCATATCGCGTTTGTCGGCGGCAGCGCGGCAGCCCTGCTGACCGGTGTCATCGGCGTTACCCTGGCCCTGTTTCCCGGTGCCTGGATGGGTTTGTTCACCGACGACCCCGCCACCGCGGCCGCCGGTGCCAGTTATCTGCGCTATTCCGGCTGGGCGTTTGCATTCCAGGGCATGGGGCTGGCTCTGTACTTCGCCGCCCAGGGTGCCGGTAGAGTAGCCTGGCCGGTGGCGGCTAATTTTGTCCGTTTTGCCGTGGGCGCCGGCGGCGCCCTGCTCGCCGTGCAGGTTCTGCAAGCTGACGTCACCTGGGTGTTCATCTGCCTTGCCCTGGGCATGGCCTGTTATGGCATAGTAACGGCTGGATCAATCTGGCTGGGAGCCTGGCGGCCCAGGGCGGCCGGCGCCGCGCGCGGCTGACCGCGGCTTGCACCGGCAACCGCTTAACGCATAACCAACAAGCCGGTACTCACCGGGAACAGGAGACATACATGGCGCTTGTAGAACGTAACGACCAGGACGGGGTAGCCATCCTCAGCCTCAACCGTCCGGAAACCCTGAACGCACTCAGCCCCAACCTGTTTGTTGAGCTGCGCGCGCATATCGACAGCATCAGGGAAGAGATTGAAAACGTCGGCTGCGTGATTCTACGCGGTGAAGGACGTTCATTTTCCGCCGGCAACGACCTGAAAGCCATTCAGGCCGGTGAGCGGGCGCCCAGCGCCCACTTTCAGGCGGAAACCCTGGAAGCCATCGAGCGGTTGCCGCAACCGGTCATCGCCGCGGTGCAGGGGCATTGTTATACCGGTTCGCTGGAACTGGCCCTGGCCTGCGACCTGTTGATTGCCGGTGACAGCGCCAAGTTTGCCGACACCCACGGCAAGTGGGGTATGTCCCCCACCTGGGGCATGAGCCAGCGTCTGCCGCGCCGGGTGGGGTTGCTGGCGGCCAAGGAAATGATGTTTTCCGGCCGGGTGATCAGCGGCGCGGAGGCGGTGGACATGGGGCTGGCGAACCGCTGCGTAGCCGACGCGGAACTGCAGCAGGCGGCCCTGGACATGGCAACCGGCTTCCTGCAGAACTCATGGTTCACCCTGCGCGCTGACAAGATGCTGGTCAACGGCGGGTTGGACCGTACCCTGGCCGACGGCGTGCGCTGGGAACGCGAGAACAGTCCCGGCCGCGGACCGGATATGGAGGAGCGGCTGGCCGCGTTCAGTAAAAAGTAACGGCCGCAGCGCCGCGGCGCGAGTTGCTCAGCGTTGCGCCTGCACAAAGCGGCCGGCCTGTTCAGCCATTTCGGCAAATACATCCTGGGGGTTGGTGCGCGTACGCTTCAATACCGCATAACTGTGGTTGGCTGTCTCCAGCCAATGCAGACGGCAGGCGGGATTCAACCCGGCAACGGTATCACTTAACAGCGCCCGGTCGGCAAGGTCATCCCTGGTGCCGGACAGAAACAGCATCGGCTGGCGGATCAACGGCAGGTGTTCAGCACGGCTGGTGGCCGGTTTTTTTGCCGGGTGCAGCGGAAAAGAACAGAAGATCAAACCCGCACAGGGCACTTCCGCTTCCACCACCGCGTGGGAGCACATGCGGCCGCCGAAACTGTGGCCGCCCAGCCACAGCGGCAAGTGCGGCAACTCCTGCGCCGCTGCAGCCGCCGCCTCAGCGACCGCCGCCACCGCTATGCTTTTACCATCAACCCGGCGTTTGCCCTGCTGCATATAGGGGAAGTTAAAACGCAATGTGGCCAGTTGCCGGTGCGCAAATGCATCAGCAATGGCTTGCATTGTTTTGTGCCGCTGGCCGGCCCCGGCCCCGTGCGCAAGCAGGATTTTGGCAAGCGGCTGCGCCGGCAGGGTCCAGGTGGCGTCAACCCCGCCGCTGGACAGGTGCAGCTGAAACTGCCGTTCAACAGCACCGCCGGCGGGCGCGGCAGCCATCAGCTGATATCTTGGATACCGCTGATAATCCGCCCCACCAGCCCGTATTCGACAGACTCTTCAGCACTCATCCAGTAATCCCGGTCGGTGTCTTCTACCACCCGCTCCATGGGCTGACCGGTCTGCTCCGCAATGATGCCGTTAATGCGCTCCCGGGTTTTGACAATTTCCCGGGCGTGAATCTCGATGTCCGAAGCATCACCGCCAAAGCCGCCGTGGGGCTGATGAATCAGAAAGCGGGTGTTCGGCAGGCAGAAGCGGTGCTCCCGCTCCGGGGCCAGATAAATGTGGGTGGCGATACTGCCCACCCAGCCGGTGCCCACCGTGCGTACCACCGGTTTGATGTAGCGGATCATATCGAAGATGGTGTCGCCGGATTCCACGTGCCCGCCGGGAGAGCTGATGTAGAGGGTAATCGGGTCATCAGATTCAAACGCCAGGGTCAGCAGTTTTTCCGCCATGCGGCGGGAGACGTCCTGATTGATCTCGCCGAACAGAGTGAGGGTACGGTTTTTCATCAGCACTGAATCCATGGGATTCAGGTTCTTGGCAACTTCAGCGAGTTCTTGCTCACCGTCCAATACGGTCATCAGCTTGCTCCGTGGTATTCGTGGTGTAGTGTTCTGTATGGCATAGTGTAGCTTCAATCCACAAACTAAGACATCTGCGGCACCGCCAGCAGATCTATATGGGGTCAGAGAGGAGGATTTCAATGCCGCTAGCACCAGAGTACGCCGCCATGTTTGAACAACTGGCGCAGAACGAGCCGGTGCCGCCTCTATGGGAAATGACCCCGGCTCAGGGACGGGAAATGTACCGTGCCATGCGGCCGTTGATACCGGAGTTACCGATTCACAACTGTGAAGACCGCACCATCAGCGGCAGCCAGGGTGACATCCCATTGCGTATCTACAGTCCTGAGGGAGAAGGCCCGTTCGGCATCCTCATGTATTTTCACGGCGGCGGCTGGGTCATTGGCGACCTGGACTGCAGCGATGCGGTGTGCCGTCAACTGGCTACCCAGGCCGGCGTCAAAGTGATCTCCGTCGACTACCGCATGGCGCCGGAACACGTTTATCCCGCCGCGGTGAACGACTGTTTTGATGCCACCTGCTGGGCGGCGGAAAACATGCAGTCGCTGGGGGGCAACGGCAAGCTTGGGGTAACGGGTGAAAGCGCCGGCGGCAATCTGGCCACCGTAACCTGCCTGAAAGCCCGCGACGAACACGGACCAAAAATCAACTTTCAGTGCCTGTTGTACCCGGTCACCGACTGTGATCTCAGCCGCCCTTCTTACGCTGAAAACGGTGAGGGATATCTGCTGGAAACAAAAAGCATGGTCTGGTTCTGGGACACCTACTGCCCGGACCCGCAACAGCGTGAACAGCCCTACGCCTCACCTCTGCGCGCCCAGGACCTCGGCAAGCTGCCGCCGGCCCTGGTTGTAACTGCCGAATTTGATCCGCTGCGCGACGAAGGCGAGGCTTACGCGGAAGCCCTGGACGCAGCCGGCACTGAAGCCACGTACGCTTGTTACGACGGCCTGGTGCATGATTTTTTTGCCACCGCGGCGATGTTTGAATGCTCGCGGCCTGGGTTGGCCGCGGCGGTGAGTGCGTTCAAGCAGCACCTGAGTTAGCGCCCCATGCCAACCGGCACGGGACGCTGACTGTCTTGCCGGCG
The DNA here is from genome assembly GCA_028279305.1 of Pseudomonadales bacterium. GTDB lineage: Bacteria > Pseudomonadota > Gammaproteobacteria > Pseudomonadales > Azotimanducaceae > UBA4421. The sequence goes on along the minus strand of JANQOA010000318.1, from coordinate 30,663 downwards.
CCGTGTTACGGGCTGGACAGCACCCAGAAGAAGGCTGACTGAATACCCCGCGGGGTGGTGAAGGTCACCTGCAGCTGCCCCGAACTGGCGGTGTTGTTGGCTGCAACCGTTACCGGCACGCCCAGGAAACCGCCTTCCAGACCGTCCGCGATGGTAAATGACGAAGTACCGCTCAAGGAGTAGCCGCTGCCGGTTACCGAGAACGCAACGGAGGTGCCGCCGGGCATGGAGTTGCCGCGCAGATCCAATGAACGTACAAAAAAGCTCTCAGCACCGTTGTTGGGTATATTGATCGTCGAACCGTTAGCCACCGACGTGGTCAGGTTGCTTTCGAACAGCACCGGCGCCATGGGCGTTGAGCCCGCCATGTTAATGATCGCGGAACCGAATACGGTTACTGACTGGTTCGGCGCACACAGGCTGGTGGCGTTGCACAGCACACCGTTATACAAGCCGTCCGCGGCATCCCTGACATTATTCAGGGTACCGAAGTCGATAAAAAACTCACCCAGATCGTAAGCATCGTTTTCATTCTCATCAGAGAAGGCTTCACCGATGTCGTCAAACGCGGGGGTGTTGGCGGCTGCATCGGTATCGTCGAAAAAGCCGTCACCGTTGCTGTCCGTGAACGATTCGTTGCCGATGGCGGACGCCAGAATGGTCACCCGTCCGTCCGTCGGCCGCGGCGCCTGGCTGCGCCAGGTAACATCACAGGCACCCTGGCTGTCGGTGTTACAGCTGGCATCAATACTGCCGCCTTCCGCGGCAAAGGAAATTGCCGTGCCGGCGGGTACCGGATTATTGAACGCATCAGCAGCACGGGCGGTAATCGTCACCTCAACGCCGTCGAAGTTGAACGCTTCCGGACTGAACATGCTTTGCGAGATGCTGAAGCTGTCGCTGTCCGGAATACCGGTGGATACCACCAGCTCTGAAGACTGCGTGCTGATATTGGTGGATTGTTCCGTCGCCGTGACCCGCACCGAGGTGGCGATGGTGCCGGCCTGCACAATGGTGCTGACCAGGCCGTCGGCCCCTGTGTTATCCATGGTCGGGTTGATTTGCAGATCACCCGTAGCGGAGTTCAGGGCAAAGTTAACCACCGCATTCTGCAGCGGTGAACCGGACTCACCCACCACGCGGAAGGTCAGGCGTGAAGTTTCGTCCCCGCCGGTACCCTGCAGGGCAATCTGGGTCGGGTCGGCGCTGACAAATTCAATGGCACCCACCGCTTCCTGTTCAACCACAATGGTGCCTATCGCCAACAATTCTGTTCCGTCCACGGTCACCGTGGCGCGCACTTCGTCGTCACCCACACAGCCGTTGGCGCTGTACTCCGCCTGAGCCTGACCGTTGATGGTATTAATGCCGGATTCGAGGGTTGCGGTACCGTCAGCTACACAGCCCGAGGTGAAAGACACGGTAAACGTGTTGGTAACCGGCGCGCCGTTCCCATCCACCAGGTTAACCGTCAGTTCGGTGGTGCCGCCGGCGGACAGGTTGGCTACCGCAATGTCGATCTGTCCCTGCACAAAGGTGCCGTTTATCAAGGCGCCGAAGGAAACCACATCATTTGTGGTGCCGCCGCCACCGCCGGTGCTGCTGCCGCCGCTACCGGCGCCGCCGTCAGCGTTTCCCGCCGGGCCGATAGCGCCGCTGGAACTGCCCCCACCGCCGCAGGCGGAAAGCACCAAGGCTATCGCGGGCACCAACAGGTACACTCTGAGCTGTTTAAGCTGAGTCACTAGCGTTGAAATTCTCATGTTGTCTGGCTCCAGTTTCCTTGTCGGTCCTTGAGAAGGTCGCGGTGAAAAATTCACAAACGCCTAAAGAACTAGGTGCTTAATTGCAGATGCCCGTATTTAGACACTGCGGACGAATCTTGCAACATTTTATCCAATGAACTCGCTGACACAGGGACACACATCCCAAAACAACCAAGACCAGGATCACACAAGCTTCGTCAATTAAGTGGCGCGATTTCCGGGTCGCCCACCAACGACAGTTTTGACATTGCCGCGCACGTTTAAAAGTATAGGAAAATTTGGGGTTTAAGCATACATTCAGCTGGCCCTGCAGCGGGTATCAGGCCAACCGGTAGGTTGAGGACAACAATAATCGGAGTAAACAAAATTGCTATATACATTAATCTGCCGCGACAAAGCAGACAGTGAGGACTTGCGCAAGGCCACCCGGGCACAGCACCTGGACTACATTGCGGGTTTTAAGGTGCGCCTGGCAGGACCCATTCTGGATGAGGATGAAACCACGATGATTGGCTCCATTATTGTGCTTGAAGCTGAAAACCGCGCGGCCGCCCAGGCATTTGCCGACCAGGACCCATATCGCCTGGCCGGCCTGTTTGCTCAGGTTTCTATTTATCCTTTCCGGCAGGCTATCCCCGCGCCGCCGGCTTAGTCCACCCGGGCAGCGGCGTAGCCGGACAGCACCGTGGCACCATCCTGATTGGTGGTGGCCACGGTCAGGTTAACCACCCCGTCTTCCACACTCTCGACCGTGGCGGTGGCATTCAGGGTGTCACCCGGCCATACCTGGCTGGTAAACCGCACGCCGTATTTGCTCAAGCGGCCGTCACCTACATAGTTGGTTAACATGCGGCCGGTCATACCCATAGTCAGCATGCCGTGGGCGAAAACGGAAGGATACTTAGCCACTTCGGTGGTAAACACCTCATCGGTATGCAGCGGATTGTAGTCCCCGGATGCTCCGGCATACTGCACAATCTGCGTGCGCTTGAGATCTTCCACCAGACACTCGGTATAAGTGTCACCTACTTTTAAGTCACTTGCTTTTAGTGCCATGTTTTCCCCCTATTGATCCACCGGCCGTTCAGTGCGCACCCCTACTCCGCGTGCGGTGATCACCAGGTCTCCATTCTGGTCGCGGTACTCGGTGACGGTTTCCGAGAACACCAGCTTGCCGGAACGCTTGCCTTCTTTTTCCCAGGTTTCACCTGGCTTAACGGTTGCGGTCAGCACGTCACCGGGTTTGATATGCCGGTGGTACTCGAAGTGCTGCTCCGCATGCAGACCGCCGCCGCCACCTCCGCCGCCGCCACCGGAAGACTCACGCTTGATGCCGGTGGGTTCTTTGCCGGAGCCGAACCAGGGTTCACCAATCTTCGGGCGCAAAAAGTAATCCGGGTCAAACTGGGCGCTGGACTGGGCAAAAGTCGGCGGCGCAATTATCGAACCGGGTTCAGTGCCTTTGGCGTAATCCTCGTCGTAATAAATCTGGTTATCATCCGCCACCGAGCGCGCAAACATCATGATGTGGCTGGCTTCGATGGGAAACTTATCAACTGCCATGATCTCCCCCCTTTGTTGTGGAGTATTGTTGGAAAGTCGGGACAGGGAGTATCCACAAGCCTGCTGAGACATTCAAGGCGGCACGCCGCGGGCTTTTTTTAGGTCACGCCGCGGGCTTTTTTTTAGGCACGCCGCAGGCGCTACTTCCCTTTGAATTCAGGCGGCCGTTTGTCCAGAAAAGCGGTGATGCCTTCGACCTTGTCTTCGGTCTGCACCAGCGCCCCCTGGGCGTATTTTTCGAACATCAGCGCGCCGGCCAGGCTCGCTTCCATGCCGAAGTGCACCATGGCTTTCATGGTGCGGGGCACAAAGGGCGCAAAACCAGCCAGATGTTCCGCCATGCGCCGCACTTCGGGCAACAGTTCCGCCGCTTCAACGAGCCGCGTCACCAGCCCGATCTGCAAGGCCCGTTGCGCGTCTATGGGTTCTCCCATCAGCATCATTTCCATACCCCAGCCGCGGCCGACAATGCGCGGCAGGCGGGCGGTGGCGCCGCCGCCGGGAATGATGCCCAGCTTGCCTTCCGGGGTGGCAAAGCGGCTGTGCGGCGTGGCCACGCGCAAGTCGCAGCCCAGCGCAACTTCCAGACCGCCACCCATGCATATACCGTCGATGGCGGCGATGGTCGGTTTAGGCGTGCGCTCCAGTTTATCCGCCAGCCCCTGCACAATGGGTTCCAGGGCTTTTCTGAAGTCCCGGTGCAGTACTTCGGAGAGGTCCGAGCCGGAAGCAAAACTCTTACCCCCCGCGCCGGTGATGGCAATCACCCGCACCGCCTCATCGTCCGCCGCAGCATCCACCGCCGCATGCAGATCATCCAGGGTCGCCAGCGATATGGCATTGTGTTTGTCAGCGCGGTTAATGGTGATCAGCGCCAGCGGTCCCTGCACCTCGTACAGGACGTTTTCAAGATTCATAAGCCGGGTCAGGGGTGTTTACTCGAGCAGACCTTTTAACGCACCCGGCAGTTTTTCGTCAATTTTCTCTTTAACCTTGCCGATGGCTTTTTCCTTGGCCCCTTCAACGTCCAGTCCCTGCGCTACCGCAGCCTGGCTCAGTGCCCCGCTGATGGGTTTGAGGATTTCCTGCGCCAGCTCCGCGGCGGTGGCGCCGTTGCTTTTGCGGCCGATACCCTGCAGGCGGATATCCGGAATTGTTAAATCCATGTCACCCAGCACGTCGGAAGACAACGCCGCCTCGGCGTTGGTGAAACTGAAACTGTCTACAATAAAGCGGGTCTCGCTGGCCGCTGCCTCCGGTTCTTCCGGGCTGGAGGCGGTTGTGCCGGAAGCCGCTTCAAGATTGTCCAGAATTTTCTGGAAGTTGGTGCGCTGGCCCTGGGCGATGGCGGTGAGCTTGGCACCGTCAATAGCAACCTCTTTCATGACAATGAGATCCGGGTTATCCAACTGGGAGGTATCCAGGCTGACCCTGACCTCACCCACCTGCATGGCGTCCGCACCGCTGAACCCCTGGGGATTGCCGACCCTCAAGCCCGAAACCGCGGCTGTGCCTTCCGTCAGCGACAGATCCACCGAACTTACGGAAACATCCGTGCCCAGGTAGTCCGGGCCCAGTTCTTCAATTACCGTTTTGATCAGACTGCCTGAATTCAGCGCCACAAACGCTATGCCGCCGACCACAAGCAGTACCACAATGCCAATGATCCATGCCAGTGCTTTCATTATTTGTTTCCCGTTGAACCGTTTCGCCTGCCTGAGGCCTGCTGGCCGCTAGGCGGCTTCTATATCCTTGATGAAACTCTGCGCCTCGGCAATGGACCGTTCCATGTCCGAGATCAAGCGCCCCACGTCGGATTCTATACCACCCAACTCACTTTTCAGCGACGATATCGCCTGCGCGTTGAGATTATGTTTCAGGTAAAGCACATGGTCGCGGAACGAAGACAGTACCGGCTGCATGCGTGATTCGGCCCGGCGCATGGCTTTAATCAGAGCCGCGTACTTTCTTTTAGATTCCGCCAGTTGGGTTTTGCTCTTGCTGCGCAGGGAAGCGTTGCCGATCTGCTCAATCTCGTCAGCCCATTCTTCAAACAAATCTTCGGACACATCATCAACCGCCTCGATGCGTTCGCTGACCGTCTCCGCTTTCGCCTCCGCATCCTCAAAAGAGCCGCTGAGCTTTCGGTAAATGCTCTTCAGTTCACTTTCCGGCACGCTGACCACGGACTCGAACTGTTCAAAAGCGTCCTTGAACTCTTCCTTGGCGTCTTCCTGGGCATCCATGGCGTCTTCAACCCGGTCGACAAGAATGTCGTTCTTGAGGCGGCCGAATTGTTCGTTGATGCCGTAGTAGGCGGTCTCGCAACCGGCGGCAAACAACAGGGTGAACAAGATCAGATAGCGCATGCAAACTCCATTTCAAAATGTGCTGACCATGGGTTGCCCCATGGTAGCACTTTCAACAGCGGGCAATAGGGCGTTATTGCCTTACCGTGCGGGTACCGGAAACCACCGCGCTGACCCGGCGGTTTTTCTGTTTACCGGCGGCGGTGTTGTTATCCGCCAGCGGCCGCGTCTCACCAAACCCGGCATAGCTCAAGCGCTCCGCGCGGACGCCGGCCTGTTCGATGAGATAGTCGTATACCGCCTTGGCCCGCCGCTCGGATAACGCCTGATTGTACGCAGCCGCGCCGTCGGAATCCGTGTGGCCTTCAATTACCGCCTGGGTAGTCGGGTATTCGCGCAGGAAGGTTACGGTGCGGCTCAGCTCCGACAGGTGGTCCGGGCGGATCTGCGCCTGGTTGGTATCAAACTCGATATTCATATCGATAGTGACTTCTTCTTCCAGCTCCAGATAACAGCCGCTGGCGTCGACCCGGGCACCCGCTTCCGTATCCGGACACTTGTCATCAGCGTCCGCCACGCCGTCGCCGTCGCTGTCTACAACTTCCACACAGCCCTGGGCGTTAACCGTAGCACCGGCGGGTGTTCCCGGACATTGATCCTCAGCGTCCACCACACCGTCACCGTCACCATCCAACTGGCAGCCGGTGGCGTCCACCACCCGGCCCAGCGGTGTTGTCGGGCACTGATCACTATCGTTTGGCACACCGTCACCATCCGAATCCGCCGGCGCGGGCGGCGTGCTGCCTTGCCCCAGAAATCCGGTCAAGCCGACAAATGCAAAAGGCTCCAGCCCGCCCGCTTTACGGCTGCTGACTCCGCGCACGTCAGCACGCAGGGAAACGTGTTCAGAAAGCTGGCGGAACAAGCCAACCCCCGCATTGAACTGGCGGTCCGTAGAGTCGGGCCGAACGTCATCAAATTCGTATTCCGTGCGCCCGGCGCCAAACAGCAGAAACGGCTGCCAGCCATTGCTGCTCTGCAGCTTGTACAGGACGTCCACCCAGACGAGTTCAACATCGTCCTCACCCCGGCCGAAAATGTTTTCAAAGTCGGATTCCACCCGGCTGCCGAGTAACTCAACGGACCAGCGCTCAGCAAAGCTGTAGCCCAGAATCAGCCCCGGGCCCAGATCAATATCGTCATGACCCACCCGGCGGGAATCGGGGCCCTCGTGGGCAACCACCCCGGGTGAGATGTAAAACTGCCCCTGGCTGGGATTGTTACCCTGCGCAGCGAAGGCACCAAATGAAAAGGTCCCAAATGAACAGATCAGCATTACTGCCGCTAACATACGTGTCATATCCAACTCCTAATCAACTGTCCGCCCGCTTGTTTTACAACCTGGCGCGGGCTCTTCCGCCGCGGCGCCTGTTGTTACCGCGAGCCTGTTTTTTTGCTGCGAAGCCTAAGGGATGGTAACCAACCTGTACATTGAATCTTTAAAACCCTTGTAAAATATTTCACATTCTGCGGGTAAACTGGTTGCCGCTGCCGCAAACTAGCGCCGGCAGTTAAAACAATTCAAAGAACGACAATTGAAAACAATAACCAAGCAAGATAACTGAAAAGAAGATAACTAAAAAAACAGAAAGGAGTTCGAATTCCATGGAAGCACTACCAGAAGAAGTTTCAATCGACCGAATGCAGGGATATGTCGACAAAGTTGTCGAAATGGCCATCGAGTACGGGCCGCAACTGATTCTCGCCATCCTGGTCCTTATCATCGGCCTGTGGATCATCGGCCGGGTGGTAAAACTGCTGAACGCGGGCCTGGAGAAAAGTGAGACTGACGCCACTCTGGCCAAGTTCCTCGGCAGCCTGGCATCGGTGATTCTCAAGGCATTGCTGTTCATCAGCGTCGCCTCGATGGTGGGCATTGAAACCACCTCGTTTATCGCCATCCTCGGTGCCGCCGGTCTGGCGATAGGTCTGGCGCTGCAGGGCAGCCTGGCCAACTTTGCCGGCGGTGTGCTAATCCTGTTGTTCAGGCCTTATAAAGTGGGCGACTTTGTGGATGCTCAGGGTGTGTCGGGTACGGTTGCGGAGATCCAGATCTTCAACACCGTCATCAAGACCCCCGATAACAAGCGCATCATTGTGCCTAACGGAGCCATTTCCAATGGCATCATCACCAACTTTTCCGCTGAGCCCACCCGCCGCGTGGATTTTGTATTCGGTATCGGTTATGACGACAACGTCGCCCAGGCCAAAGACACGCTGCTGCGCATCTTCAAAGAAGACAGCCGCGTACACGCTGACCCGGAACCTTTTGTGGTGGTTTCAGAACTGGCGGACAGCTCGGTGAATTTCACCTGCCGGGTGTGGGCTGACGCCGGCGACTATTGGGGCATTTATTTCGATACCATCGAAAAAGTGAAGCTGGTGTTCGACCAGGAGAATATCTCAATCCCCTACCCGCAGACGGATGTTCACCTGCACCGGGCCGGCAGCGGAAGCTGACAGTTGGGCCAGTAGCCGATACCCGGGCAAAAAAAACCGCCAGCCTGGAGAGAAAGCTGGCGGTTTTTGGGGTAGCCTCCGGTTGTGAAATACCCTGGCGGGTATTTGCCTGTGAGGCTGTACTCTGTGGGGTCTGCCTTCCCGGGTGAAACGGCTGTTGGTTTGTCAGCCTGCCCCCCGCAAATGCGCAACCTTGAGATACCGGCAGTAAGGTTCTAAGGGGATAAATCGCCTTACCGCCAGGATTGTTACTTTGCAGGAAACAAGTTACAGGAGAATTACCGACCCCGGCCTTTTTGTGTCAATTTGTTTCATTCGCTTACGCCTTTGTAGCAGGCCCGCCAACAGCAAAGGCGCACCCGCCCTCAGGCGAAACGCAGACAGAACTCCGCGCCGCCGCAATCAGCGTCCCGCACTTCTATCTGCCAGCCATGGGCCTGACAGAGCTGCTGGACAATGGCCAGGCCCAGCCCGCTGCCGCCGGTGGAGCGGTTGCGGGACGCATCCATGCGGAAAAACGGCTGGAATACTTCTTCCCGGTAGGGTTCGGGTATGCCCGGACCGTCATCCATGATATTCAACTGAGTCGCCTCCAGGCACACCGTTACATTGCCGCCGTGCTGGATGCCGTTGCCCACCAGATTTATTAACACGCGGCGGAACGCACTGGGCGCCAGCACCGCGCGGTCGGCGCCCTCACCCGCCTGTATGAGGGTGTGCAGCTTCACCGGCTGTTCAAAACTGGCCAGAACTTCTTCGACAAACTGCACCAGCTCAATCTCCTGCGCCGCTTCGCTGGTGCCCCGGGCAAAACGCAGGGCGTCACTGATCAATTCATCCATGGACTCCAGATTCCGCTCGAAGCGTTCGACCAGGGTCTGATCAACACTTTCCGGCAACAGGGCCAGGGCCAGCCGCATGCGGGTCAGCGGTGTTTTCAGATCGTGGGATATCCCCGCCAGCAAAGTCGTGCGGTTGGCCAGCAAAGCAGATATTTCCTGCGCCATGGTGTTGAAGTTCCTCGCCAGGGAAGCCAGTTCCCGGGGACCGCTCTCCGCCAGGGGCTCCATCTGCTTGGTGCCGCGGAAAGACTCTGCCTGCTGCGCCACTTTAACCAGGGGCCTGGCGATGCGCTGCACGATAAACAGTGAAGTAAAGAACACAATGGCCGCACCAAGACCAACAATGACTATGGCGCTGTACAACGGCTGGATATCACGCCGCTGGGGTGAGAAGCCAATCTGCAGATCATAACCGCCCATGGGAACATCCACCCAGTACAGTTCGTTGCCCGCCAGAATATCCACCTGCTCTATACCCAGGCGGGCACCAAGCTGTTCTTTCAGCAGGTCAAAATAGGCGGGATAGTTCTCTTCCACCGGCAGGATGAGATGGGCTTCGCTGATAATCAGGTCGTGGTTTTCCGCCAGTTCCAACTCGAAATAGGGACGCGCGCCGGGCGGCAACTCTACCCAGGTTTGAGCGGATAAGACCAGCAGCGCCGCTTCATCATCCGCTGACTGCTCACTGATAGGGTCGATCACAAAGTTGTACAACGCCACCGTGGCAATCACCGCAATCAACATGGCGCTGACCCCTAGGGTGAGATTGGTCCGCGCCAGCAAAGACGCCGGTCCACGGGCCTGGCGGACATGCTGCTGCTCAACCATCCCCGTTCGGGCAGAACATATAACCCTTGCCCCAGATGGTGCGTATATAAACCGGATTTGCCGGATCAACTTCCAGCTTGGAGCGCAGGCGGGTGACCCGGACATCAATGGAACGGTCGAAGGGCGAGCGCTCCGCCCCGGTGAGCAGGTCCAGGATACGGTCGCGGTCCAGCACTTTGTTCGGGTGCGCCACCAGGATGGCGAGCAGATCAAACTCCCCTGAAGTGAGCGGCACCGCATCACCATTGCGGGTCAACCGGTGTGAGTTGGTATCCAGCGAAAATTCGCCGAATTCAAACTTCTCCTGGGGTTCGTTGGATTCAGTCCCGCCGGTCACCGTGCGCCGCAATACAGCGCGCACCCGCGCCAGCAATTCCCGCGGGTTAAACGGCTTGGCGAGATAGTCGTCCGCGCCCACCTCAAGCCCGACGATGCGGTCCACATCTTCACCCTGGGCGGAGACGATGATGATGGGCAGGTCCGTGTGTTTCTTCAGGCGCTGGGCGATGGATAAACCATGCTCGCCGGGCAGCATCAAATCCAGAATCAACAGGTCGACGCTGTGCTCCGCCAGAAACTCGTCCATGGCCTCGCCGGATTCCACGCAGGCGACCACAAACCCCTGGCGTTCAAGATACGCCTGGGTGAGTTCCCGCAGTTCCGGATCATCGTCAACTACGAGCAGATTCGCGCTTTCGATGTCCATGCGGAGTCAGGGTGTAGGGGTGGTGGCTTTTAGTACCGGAGCGTCCGCTGGGGCCAGTGGGGGTTGGGTGATAACAGGGTTGGATTTGTCTTTCAGGCGCTGTTCAAAACCAATGCCGAAAGTGACTCTGGGCAGCGGTTTAGCACCTTGCACGGGCGCTCCGGCGCTGCCGCTGCGGGGCCTGGGCGTGACCTTTACCACCCGGGTTTCCACCAGAATCGAGCCGTCCGCCTGACGCACTTTCCGCACCTTGCGGATGACTTTGCCGTACTGCCGGCCGCGGGGAATACTGATGCGCTGAACCTGAGTGCGGCTGCGCGCCATGCGGCCGCGCATTTCCGCCAGCAGATGGCGGCGTTCGGTGGGGCCCAGAACACCCCAGTAGGAGGCCAGAATGGTCAGATTTTCGTCAGAAAGTTGGTCCAGCGTGCCCGCCTGCAGCACTTCGCGGTACATGTCCAGCACGGTGGGTTGAGTAGCATCCTGGTTTTGCGGAACTTCAAAGCCCAATGCGGAAGGCACCGTCAAAGTACCCATCATCAGCAGCAGCCCGGCGACTAATGAAGAAGGTGCAGACGGCGCTCTTGGCGGCGCGCTTAGCAATTCCAGTGAACCCAATTTACAACTCAATGACCCAATCGAGATATTTTCGTATGACCCTGTTACACCACAATTTCGCTCAAGTTTCAATTTGTATCAAGGTGCGATCAACCCACAAATACGTGAACTGTCGGACATTTAGGCAGAAGCACAAGCATCCTGCGAGGACGCAAGTGCTCCTGCCCGGCACTAGGCTGCTTCAAACAACCCGGCAGCACCTTGTCCGCCGCCGATACACATCGTTACAACCCCGTATTTCTTGTTGCGGCGCTGCAGTTCCCGCAGCACCAGCCCGGTTTGCCGGGAACCGGTCATGCCGAAGGGATGCCCGATGGAGATGCTGCCGCCCAGCACGTTGTAGATTTCATTGTCCAGGTCCAGGGCATCCCGGCAGTACAGGCACTGGGAAGCAAACGCTTCGTTCAGCTCCCACAGGTCAATATCATCCTGACTGAGGCCGGCATTTTTCAGCAGCCTGGGAATGGCAAAAACAGGCCCGATGCCCATTTCATCCGGTTCACAACCGGCCACGGTAAAACCGCGGAATACACCCAGCGGTTTGAGGCCCAGTTGATTCGCGCGCTCGGCACTCATCATCATGGTCATGGACGCGCCGTCCGAAAGCTGGGAGGCATTACCGGCGGTTACGGTGCCGTCTTCCTCAAATGCGGGCGGCAATGACGCCAGACCGTCCAGGGTGGTTGACGGGCGGTTACACTCATCCCGGTCGACTACCACGTCAACATGGCTCTCTTCGCCGGTTTCCTTGTCAACCTTAAGCATGGTGGCTTTCATGGGCACAATTTCTTCGCTGATCTTGCCCGCTTCCACCGCGGCCGCGTAGCGCTGCTGGCTTTGCAGCGCATATTCATCCTGCATTTCCCGGGTCACCTGGTAACGTCTCGCCACTACCTCAGCGGTATTACCCATGGCCATGAAGATGTCGGGCTTTTCATCCAGCAGACGCTGGTTCTGCTTGGCTTTGCCCGGCTCCTGGCGGGTACGCATGGAGATGGAATCCACGCCGCCGGCAATGGCCACATCGGTTTGCCCGGAAGCAATCTGGTTGGCGGCAATGGCAATGGACTGCAACCCGGAGGAGCAGAAACGGTTGATGGTTACACCCGCGGTGGTCACCGGGAGTTTCGACAGGATAACGGCCAGACGCGCCAGATTGCCGTCCTGTTCACCAGCGTGGCTGGCGGCACCAACGACCACATCTTCCACCAGGTCGGGCGCCACATCATTGCGGTCCAGCAGGCTGTCGATGCAGTGGGCCAGCATGTCGTCTGAACGGGTTAAGTTAAAGCTGCCGCGAAAGGCTTTGGCCAAGCCGGTACGCACGCTGTCTACGATGACCACATCGCGCATGATGATCTCCTCACTTTCAAGTTCGAGTTTGTGTCGTTTGTTTCCAGATCCAGGGGCCGGATGGTACCCATAACTGTGTGGGCACGCTACTATCGATGTGCGAACAGCAAACGACCAAAATTGGAGGATATACGGTCATGAGTACCTTTCACGAACTATCGATGGATGCCATCGACGGCACCCCCACCGAATTTTCCACCTTCCAGGACAAGGTCTGCCTGGTTGTAAACGTTGCCAGCCGCTGAGGCTTAACCCCACAGTACGCCGGGTTGCGTACTCTGCAGGAACAGTTTGAAGGTTCCGGATTTACCGTAATGGCATTTCCGTGTAATCAGTTCGGCGCCCAGGAACCGGGCAGCAATGAAGAAATACTGGAGTTTGCCGCCGGCAAATATGACGTGAACTTCCCCATGTTCTCGAAAATAGAAGTGAACGGCGACGGCGCCTGCGACTTGTATAAGTTCTTAAAGGCCGCCAAAGCTGACGACGAAGGCAACGCGGACATTGCCTGGAACTTCACAAAATTCCTGGTGGACCGGAAGGGCAATGTGGCGGCCAGGTTTGCCCCGCAAACCACGCCTGAGGAGATTGCCGCGGCACTGCCGGATTGGCTCTAGCCGCCGGGCCGCGCGCGCCATGCTTCAAACAAAAGCTTCAAGATAATAGCTTCAAAGTAAAAGCTCCTGAAGCATGGCGTTTTTACCGCGCCGCGGGCCGGCCCTTTACTGGTTGAGACTGTCCATGGCGTCGTTAGCCGCGTCACTGCCGGCGTCCACCGCATCGTCAACCGCGTCTTTAGCCTGGTCCATCAGGTCGCTGCCGGCGTCTTTGGCATCGTCCAGCGCGTCGCCGGCGCTGTCTGCAATGGTGTCACCCATATCCTGAGCGCGGTCGGCAACATCACCGGCAACATCTTTGGCCGCATCAATAGCGTCACCCATGCCTTCACCGGCTGAATCGAGCAGATCACCCGCGCCGTCCTGCAACGTGTTGGCCGCATCTTCCGCGTCTTGAGCCGCGCCGCCGCTGCCCGAATCACCACATCCGGCCATACCCAGAGAAAATACGGCTAACAACAGAGCCAACGGCAAGAAGCGGTTCGGACGGTTTAGTTCTTTCATTTGTAGTCCCCAACTTATTAATTTACTTACCCGGGCCACGACTATAGAGGCGCGTGGGCCAAGAGCCAAGCTACGTTAACCCGGCACGCCACAAAGTGGGTAAAAAGCGGGTAAAAAATCACCCCGGGATCGGTTAAATTTCCACCCCAGGGGACACATGGCCCAAATTCGGGTTACGGCACATCATATGACAAACAGCGCACCGGCCATACTGGTGGACAACTTATGTTTCGGCGAAGGCCCCAGGTGGCGCGACGGCAGATTATGGCTGTCCGATATGCACGACCAGCGGGTGCTGGCCGTGGACCCGCAAGGTGACGCGGAAACCAATGTGGAAACCATAGTGCGCCTGCAGGACGACCAGCCCTCCGGGCTGGGCTGGCTGCCGGACGGCGACCTGCTGATTGTCGCCATGAGCCAACGGCGCCTGCTGCGGTTCGACGGGCAACAGTTGAGCGTGCACGCGGATCTCAGCGCCGCCGCCAGCTGGTACTGCAACGATATGGTGGTAGACGCCCACGGCCGCGCTTACGTGGGCAATTTTGGATTTGATCTGCACAACCGGGCCAAACCCAGCAGCGCAGAATTGATCCGCGTGGACCCGGACGGCAGCATCCATGTGGAGGACCGCGACGTGATGTTCCCCAATGGCACCGTGATCACACCCGACGGTAAAACCCTGATTGTCGGCGAGAGTTTTGCCGGACGCTTAACCGCCTTTGATATCGCCGCGGACGGCAGCCTGCTGAACAAGAGACTATGGGCTGAATTGCCCGATGGGGCGGTTCCCGACGGCATCTGCCTGGACACCGAGGGCGGCATCTGGAGTGCCTCTCCCACCACCAACAATGTCATCCGCCAGCTTGAGGGCGGCGAAGTCACCCATACTATCGATGTTGGGCGGGGAGCATTCGCCTGCATGCTGGGGGGCGGCCACCTTTATGTGCTGACCTCCAGTTCCTCCCAACCCGAAGAATGCATCAGCAAGCGGGACGCCCGGGTGGAAGTGTACCCGGCACCTTTTGACCGCGCAGGCTGGCCTTAACCCACTTTCTATATAAGTAGATTCCAATATGACCGATATCTTCGAGAACTACACGTCACCCTGGCTGAACGACGAATTACGCATGTTGCAGGACGCCGCGCGTAAGTTTTTTGCCACCGAATTTGTACCGCACAACGAACAATGGGTCGCTGACGGCCTAGTGGCCCGCGAGGCCTGGAACAAAGCCGGTGAAGCGGGCCTGCTGTGCGCAGAGATCCCCGCCGCGTACGGCGGCGGCGGCGGCAGTTACCTGCACGAAACCGTGGTAGCGGAGGAACAGTGCCGGGCCGGTCTGGGCGGCTGGGGTAACCAGGTGCACAGCCAGATTGTTGCCCCCTATATCTGGAAATACGGCAGCGAAGCGCAGAAACAGCAATGGCTGCCGAAAATGGCAAGCGGCGACATGGTGGGTGCCATTGCCATGACCGAACCGAACACCGGTTCAGATCTGCAGAGTGTGCGCACCACGGCGGCCAGGGACGGTGACGATTACGTCATCAACGGCGCCAAAACCTACATCACCAACGGCCAGCACTGTGACCTGGTGATTGTGGTCGCCAAAACCGATCCCACCCAGGGCGCCAAAGGCATCACGCTGATTGTGGTGGAGACGGATAACCCGGGCTTTAAGCGCGGCCGCAACCTCCGCAAACTGGGCCAGAGTTCAGCGGATACGTCGGAAATGTTTTTTGCCGACTGCCGGGTGCCGCAAAGCAACCGGCTCGGCGAGGAGGAGGGCCGCGGCTTTGTTCAGTTGATGCAGCAATTACCCCAGGAACGGCTGAATATCGCCCAGGCCGCGGTGGTGGATATGGAGCGGGCCATTGCCCTGACCCTGGAGTTTGTCAAAGACCGCAAAGCATTCGGCCAGCGGGTGCTGGATTTCCAGAACACCAAATTCAAACTGGCGGAATGTAAAACCGAGGCGCTTATAGCGCGCACGTTTGTCGACCAGTGCCTGCTCAAGCACATTGACGGGCAGTTGGACGCCTCAACCGCCTCCATGGCCAAATACTGGTGCACTCAGAAACAAAACGAAATTATTGATGAGTGCCTGCAACTGCACGGCGGCGCGGGTTATATGGACGAGTATCCGATCTCACGCATGTACAAAGACGCCCGGGTGCAGAAGATCTACGGCGGCACCAACGAAATCATGAAAGAACTGATCAGCCGCACGCTGGATGCCTGAGACGGTTTACAGCAACTGAAAAAGTACAGCGCCTGCGGTTACAGGCGCTGTTTTTCCCGACCGGGCCCATTGCAGTTGGAGAGAGGGGAGAGTCGCACTCGGAGAGTGAAATTCCTGCAATAGTCCCGCCGCATAAACTTCATGCGGCACGCGGAAAACTGGTGTCAGCGGCATAACGGCTGTGCAGCCTGTTCATGCGCCGACGGATACATTCGGTGGCGGCGGCGGTATCGCTGCCCGGCGAAAAGGTAATGGGCGGCAGAAACTCCACGGTAACACGCCCACGCACGGCTTCGCGGCTGCCCTTGGGGCGGATCTGCTGCAGCCCGGCCAGATACACCGGCACCACCGGCACGTTGTTCTGCAACGCCAGAATGCTGGCGCCGTGTTTAAATTCACCCAGGCTTGCGGAGGTGGCGCGGGTACCTTCCGGGAACAGGAATACATGCCTGCCCCTGCCCAGCAGCCAATGAGCATGGGCCAGTGCCTGGTGGCCGCCGCCGCGCAAAATCGGGAAGTTGCCCAGCGCCAGGGACTGATACCAGGGCTGCAGCACCAGCTTGCTGCGGCCTTTGACAAACCAGCGGTCCTGCGCAGCGCCATAGAAAATCCGCTGGCGAATCCGCTTCGGCAACACTTCGTGCAGCACCAGGGTATCCAGATGGCTCTGATGATTGGCGACAAATACACAGGGGCCGTGTATGGCCCGCAAATGCTCCAGACCTTTCACCTGCACTTGCTCACAGGCATCCCAAACCCAACGGCTGTAGGTGCGGCGGTGCCAGGCCCTACGTACCAGGCGGGCCCAGCCCTGGATCTGCCAGCGGTGCGGTCCGGCATATTTGCCGGCATCCTTCTCATACAACTGGGGTACCGTCTTACCCGGTTTTGCAACAGCGGGTTTGGCAAGACTAACAACCGGCATCCGTAACTCCTGGTTTTGCAGTTAAGTGTCTGTCCTGGGAGGAGCAAGGAGCGTGCCAACTTTCAAACAGGCCCAAAACAGCCGTCCGCAGGGCGGATTGAAGGGTTTTGCGGCGGTCAGCGCCGGCGGCCGCCGCCGGCGGCAGGCCGCAGTGCGCTACGGCGTTACACACACGCCCCGTGTTGCACCAACTTTGGGCGTTGTGATCAGCGTTTCGGTACCCAACCCGGCTATGCCATACTGTGACTTTTCCAATGAGGCTTACTTATGAACCGTTGCACCCGGTGCGCACTTCCAGCCCCCAGTACCCTCCGCCGCCTCATGCTGGCTGCCGTACTGCTGGCCGGAGCACCAGCCTGGGCGAACTGGAGCCTGGACAACGAAAATTCGCAGTTAAGTTTTGTCACCATTAAGGCCGGCAATATCGGCGAGGTGCACCGCTTCAAACAGCTCAGCGGCAGCATCAGCGGCAACGGTGTCGCCACCGTGGAAATTGCTCTGGCCAGTATTGATACCCTGATTCCGATCCGCGACGAACGCATGCAGAGTATGCTGTTTGAATCGGACATTTTTCCCCGCGCCACGGTCAGCGTGCCGTTGGACCAGCAGGCGCTGGAAGCGCTCACTCCCGGGAAAATCAGCGCCCACAGCCTGCCCGGGACCCTGCAGCTGAAAGACCGCAAGGTTGATGTGACCGCTCACGTCAGCGCCATGCGGGTGGCGGAAGACATTATAGTTGTGGCCACCCGCCAGCCCATCCTGCTCAGCGCCGGGACCGTGGGGCTGGAAAAGGGTGTGGAAAAGCTCCGCGAGGTGGCCGGCCTGCCCAGCATCAGTCAGGCGGTGCCGGTGTCGTTCCTGCTTACATTTGTCCAGCAGTAGCCGCAGTTCACCGCTGCGGCGGCTAAAACACCCACGGGTCGCGGCTGAAAGCAACCGCAAAAATATATCCCGCTGACAGCAACGCTCCCGCCAGCCCCAGCCCGCGCCAGGGTCCGCGGCCGCGCAGGGTAAGCACGCCAAAACCGATATACGCCAGCAAACCGGCCAGTTTGGCCAGCAACCAGCCCTGCCAGAAGCCTCCAGGCAGGCTCAGCGCCAGCAGCACCCCCAACAGCAGCAATAAGGAATCCACCACGTGCGGCGCGGTTTTCACCCAGCGTGCCTGCAACAAATCCGGGGACACATAAGACCAGCCGGCGCGGATAACAAAACCTGTGACGGTCAGCATCGCCAGTGCAAAGTGCAGAGCCTTGAGCATATCGTTTCCCCCCCGGTAAATTCCCGGGTGCAATGTGTGCGCTGAAGCGTCAGTATAGGCCGCCATGAATGAATCCACCCCGGGCTCCGGCAGCCCAGCCCCGGCCATCGACACCATCATTGATCAGGCCATGCGGCCGGTTGCCGACGCGGCTTCCGGCTTCATATTCTACTCCGTCGAGCTGTTTGGCACCCAGATCCCGCTGATTGTTCTGTGGCTGGTGGCGGGCGGCGTGTTCTTTACCGTCTACCTGGGGTTTATCAATATCCGCGGCTTCCGCCACGCGGTGGATATCGTGCGCGGCAAGTACAACAACCCGGATGATCCGGGGCAGATCTCTCAGTTTCAGGCCTTGACCACCGCGGTATCCGGCACGGTAGGTATCGGCAACATAGCCGGCGTGGCGGTTGCCATCTCTGTCGGCGGTCCCGGCGCCACCTTCTGGCTGATTGCCGCCGGCCTGCTGGGCATGTCGACCAAACTGGCCGAATGCACGTTGGGCGTCATGTACCGTAAGTATGAGAACGGTGTGGTTTCGGGCGGCCCCATGTATTACCTGGAGAAAGGTCTGGCCCTGAAAAACTGGCCGCGGCTGGGGCGCGGGCTGGGCATATTCTATGCCGCCAGCATGGTGCTGGGCTGTCTGGGCATCGGCAACATGTTTCAGTCCAATCAGACCGCCGCCATCCTGGTGGATGTCACCGGCGGCGCGGACAGCATGTTTGCCGGCCGCACCTGGATTATCGGCTGCGCGCTGGCCCTGGCCGTGGGTGTGGTCATCATCGGCGGCATCCGCTCCATCGCCGCCACCACTTCCAGACTGGTGCCCGGCATGGCGCTGCTGTACGTACTGGTTGCACTGCTGGTAATTGCCCTCAATTATGAAGCCCTGCCCGGCGCTTTTGCCGCCATCTGGAACGGCGCTTTTGATCCTCAGGGTGTCACCGGCGGCATCATCGGCGTCATGATTATCGGTTTCCGCCGCGCGGTGTTCTCCAACGAAGCGGGTCTGGGGTCCGCCGCCATCGCGCACTCCACCGCCCGCACCAACGAGCCGGTCAGCGAAGGTTTTGTCGCCCTGCTGGAACCCTTTATCGACACGGTGGTGATCTGCACCATCACCGCTCTGGTCATCATCACCACCATCTACGATCCCGCCCTGGCTGATCAATCCATGGCCGGCATCGAAATGACCACCCGCGCGTTTGCCAGCACCCTGAGCTGGTCACCCATACCTTTATCCATCGCAGCCATGCTGTTTGCTTATTCCACTATCATTACCTGGTCCTACTACGGCCTGAAAGCGTTTACCTATCTGGTGGGCAACAGCCGTGCGGCGGACCTGGGTTTTAAACTGTTTTTCTTAAGCTTTGTAATTCTGGGCAGCGCCATTGAACTCTCCGCGCTGATCGATCTCTCCGACGCGCTGGTGTTTATAGTCGCCATTCCCAATCTGTTGGGTCTGTATCTGCTGGCACCCATGATCAGAAGCGAAGTGCGGCAATACAGCCGCAAATACCTGTAGCCGGGAGGTACCCCGCAGGGGCTTCCGGCAGCCGTCTCAGCCGGTGATTTTTTCCGTATAATGCCGGGTTTTCAAAGATCAGGAGCAGCCGCCCAGATGTCCGGTACGCAGTCTATCCCCGGCCCCACCTCCCATACTTACTTTTCCCAGCGCCTGCGCCTGCACTATGTGGATTGGGGGAACCCCGACGCGCCGCCGATGATCATGATCCACGGCGGCCGCGACCACTGCCGCAACTGGGACTGGGTGGCGGAAAGCTTCCGCAACGACTACCACATCATTGCCCCCGATCTGCGCGGTCACGGCGACAGCCAGTGGATGCTGGGCGGTTCGTACAACCAGACCGAATATGTCTACGATATCGCGCAACTGCTGCACCAGAAGAACATGGCGCCGGTGACCATCATCGGCCATTCGCTGGGCGGCTCTATCTCGCTGCTGTATACCGCCCTGTTTCCCGACAATGTCAAAAAGCTCGTCTCCATCGAAGGCATGGGGCCGCCGCCGTCCATGCTCGAGGAACGCATCAACAAGCCCATGGACGAGCGCATCCACTTCTGGATGAACGACCTGCGCAAGCTCTCCGGACGCATCGTGCGGCGCTACCCTACCCTGAAAGACGCTCTGCAGCGCATGCAGGAAGAAAACCCGCATCTGTCTGAGGAACAAGCCCGGCACCTGACCATCCACGGCAGCAACCAGAACGAAGACGGCACCTATAGCTGGAAGTTCGACAACTACGTCCGCGCCTTCTCACCGGCGGGGCTGCCCATGGAACAGACCTGGGCGCTGTTCAAAAACATCAAGTGCCCCACCCTGCTGGTACGCGGCCTGGAGTCCTGGGCATCCGACCCCGTGGCGGACGGCCGGGTGAAGCACTTTAACTGCCCGTTGGAAGTGGAGGCATTTGCTGACGCCGGCCACTGGGTACACCACGACCAGCTGGAGCCTTTTATCGAGCGGGTCAGGACTTTCCTGGCAGACTGATGTCCGCCCGCGCCACCGCCCTGCACGAAACGCCCTGGCGGGGTGTTTTTTACCTCACCGGCGGCGGCTCGGGCCTGTTGTCGGAAATGTTGAGTACCCCCGGCGCCTCAGCAACCGTGCTGGAGGCTGCTGTACCCTACGCTGCGGCGGCACTGGCAGAGCTGCTGGACGGCAGTCCCGAACAGGCCGTATCCGCGGCTACCGCCCGCCAGCTCGCCGCTACAGCCTTTCACCGCGCCACCATTCTCAGCGGGGCGGATGCAACCGCCGCTTTGTTCGGCTTCGGCGCCACCGCCGCGCTGGCCACCAACCGCACAAAAAAGGGTGAACACCGCGCCCATTGGGCCATTCAGACCGGCAGCCTGAGCGCCGAATTCAGCCTCGTGTTTGACAAGGCCGCAAACGACCGCGCAGCGGAAGAGGAAAACCTGATCGACGCCATCTGGCAGTCGCTGCAGGCTGTGCTGGTGGGCGGCGCCCAGCCGCCGCAGCCCGTGCAAACCCGCATGGTCGCCGCGCGCGACAACTTTTCCGCCCTGCTGCGTCAGGCACCCTACAAAACCTGCGTCGGCGAACACCGCGGACAACTGTTGCTGCCGGGTTCATTTAATCCCATCCACGACGGCCACCGGCAACTGCTGGCCACCGCGGAACAGCTTACCGGTCTGGAGGGCGCCTATGAGCTGGCGGTCAAGAACGCGGACAAACCCAGCCTGGATTACATTTCCCTGGAACACCGGTTGGCGGCCATTACCGATGCGCCGGTGTGGTTAACCAACACCGCCAGGTTCAGCGACAAAGCCGGCCTGTTTCCGGGGGCGACGTTTGCGCTGGGTGTGGACACCATGGAGCGGGTGGGTGATGTACGCTTCTACCAGGGGCACCGCCACCTGCTGGACGCCGCAATCGATCATCTGGCGCAGTGCCAGGTGAGATTTCTGGTTTTCGGCCGCGTGCACGGCAAGCGTTTTGTCACCCTGGAGCAGATCGAGTTGCCCCCCGCGCTGCGTGCTCTGTGCAGCGGGGTAGCGGAATCCACCTACCGCAACGATCTGTCCTCCACCGCGGTGCGTAACCGCAACAAGTAGCCGGCCGGTGCCGCGGCTCAACAGCAGCACCGGTCAACCGCTAAAGGTTCTCCAGATCTTCCAGCCGTTTCGGCCAGTTGTCTTTCAACAATCTGGACAAAGAGCGGTCCGCCAGCAGCCGCCCTTCGGTCTGACAGCGGGCGCAATAGTTGGCCTCGTTTTCCGCATAGACAATCCGTTGGATCGGCGCGCCGCAGGCCGGACAGGGCTGTTTGTACTTGCCATGCGCACCCATCTCCTGGTGAAAAGCCGTCACCTTGGTGGGAAATTTACCCGCGGCTTTGCCGCGCAGCAGTTCCACCCATTCAGGCAGCACCTGCTGACAGGCCTCAAACAGGGCGGTGACCTCCGCGCCGCTGAGCTTGGCGGACTGTTTAAAGGGTGACAGGCGCGCGCGCAGCAGAATTTCATCCGAATACGCATTACCGATACCGGCAAACACCCGCTGATCCGTCAGCGCCCGCTTCAGGGTATGGTTCACCGACGCCAGACGGCTGGCAAATTCATCCCGGCTGGCGCTGAGCACTTCCAATCCGCCCGGGTTCAGCTCCGCCAGCGCCGCCTGGCCCTGCACGATGCGCAGCGAAGCGCGTTTCTTTTTGCTGGCCTCGGTAAACAGCACGGTACCGGCGCTGAATTTAAACGCCGCCAGGCCGTTGCGTTTGGGCGGCGGTTTAAAACTGTCAGCCCATTGCAGGCGGCCGGAGATCATCAGGTGGATGACAAAAAAGTAGTCTTCTTCCAGGCCAAACACCAACTGTTTGGCCAATCTGGAGCAGGCCACCAGCTTACGGCCGGTCAGATCTTTTACCCCCGGTGTCACGGTGCGTGACAGGAATGGAGAGGTCAGCACTATATCCTGCAGTTCACTGCCGGCCAGGCGTTCGTTCAGAGCGTCGACATAAACGGTCAGGTCAGGGAGTTCAGGCATGATCCCGTTGAATAGACTCGTTGGTCACCACCGTTTTCCACTTCCCCCTATGGAACCGCCAGACCAACATTACCCCTTTTAGCACATAGTCGCCAACCAGGGCGGCGTATACGTAGATGACCGGTAACTGCAGATAAGTGGCCAACGCCGCCAGGCCGCAACGCATGACCATCAGGCCGAGAATAGTCGCCAGCAGCGGAAAGCGCGTATCCCCCGCGCCGCGCAGCGCACCGCCGATGGCAAAGTCTACGGCAAGCAGCGGCATGCAGGCGCCCAGGATATAGGTAAAGTCCACCGTGTGGCGCACCGTCAGCGGTGCGTCACCAATAAAATAAAGCGCCAGCTCCTGCGCAAACAGGATGATCAGCAGGCCCAGCCCGCCCATGGACAGCACGGCAAAAAACAGCGAGCGCCAGCCGCTGCGGGCGGCAGCCTCATGGTCGTTGGCACCCAGGTTCTGTCCCACCAGGGTGGAACCGGCAATGGAAAAGCCGAAACCCACCGTCATGCAGACCGCCAGCAGATTGACCCCTATGTTGTACGCGGCAAACGCTTCAGTGCCGTAGAAGTTGCCGATCAGCATCAGAAAAACAAAAAAGCCGACCTGAAAAACACCCTGTTCCAGCGCCGCCGGATAGCCGATGTCCAGCAGCCGCCGCAATCGTTCCCGCCGCCACCAGCCGCCTTTGACGTGTTTGACGCGGAACTTCTGCCTGATCCACATGACCAGCAGAATCCCGGTGCCGATGGAAAACGAAATTCCGGCAGCCACCGCCGCCCCTGCCACTCCCATTTCCGGCATGCCCCAGCGGCCGAAGATAAAGGCGTACAACAGCGGGATGTTCAGCAGGTTTACCCCTACGCTCATCCACAGCGGCGTCCAGGCATCTCCGGACGCGCGTAACGCGGCACTGAGCACAAAGGTGCCGGCAAATACCACGTTAAATGCCGACAGCCAGCGGATATTGCTGGCCGCCATTTCCAGCGTGATCTGATCGAGGCCAAATACCCCCGCCACCGGGGAAGCAAATACAATCCCCAGCACCGCAATCAGCAGCGACAGCGCGGCCCCCAGCACCAGCGAAGCCATGGTCACGCGGCTCGCTTCCGTATAGTCCCCCGCACCCCAGGCGCGGGCAACCAATGCGGTAGTGCCGGCGCTGACCGCCATCAGGATCGCCTGCATGGCAAAAAAGATGCGCTGGCCGGCACCCACCGCGGCCAGACCCTGCGCACCGAGTTCCGCCACAAACTTGGTCTGCACCATGCCGACAATGGAATACGACAGATTGCCCAGAATGGACGGCAGCGCCAGCTGCCAGATGCCCGGACGCGCCGCTTCCTCTCCCGATACCTCCGCTTCTGGTGCCGCTTCATTCACCGGTCGTGATTTGCCTTTTACGCTGCTAACATTTTGTGCCCGTTTTTATAGAGCAACCGCATATGGTGACCGAGCCCGCCAACCCCGCTACCAGTGACATCGAAGTAACCATGGATGGGCACGTGGCCGTTGTGGAGATTCAGCGCCCGCCATTGAATTTTTTTGACCATGACCTGATCCGGCAAATTGCTGACGCTTTTGACACCCTGGACCAGAACCCCGACTGCCGTTCGATCGTGCTCGCCTCCCAGGGAAAAGCATTCTGCGCAGGCGCAAATTTCGGCACCGGGCAGGACGATGGCAGCGGTAGTGAAGATTTTTCCGAAGAGGGTTTTCAGAACACCACCGGCAGATTATATCAGGAGGGGGTACGCCTCTTCAGCAACAAAAAGCCCATAGTCGGCGCTATTCAAGGCGCCGCCATCGGCGGCGGACTGGGCCTGGCGCTGGTGCCCGACTTCCGCGTCGCTGCACCCGCGGCCCGCTTTGGCGCCAACTTTGTCAAGCTGGGCATCCACCAGGGGTTTGGCATCAGCGTCACCTTACCGCGGCTGGTGGGCCGCCAGAAAGCCGCCAACATGCTGCTGAGCGGGCGCCGGGTCAGCGGCGAAGAAGCGTTAAGCCTGGGCCTGGTAGATCAACTGGTGGACGCTGACAACCTGCGCGCAGCGGCCCTGGAAATGGCCGCGGAAATTGCCGTCAACGCACCGCTGGCGGTGATGTCGGTACGTGCTACCCTGCGGCAGGGCCTGGCAGACGAGGTGGCCGCGGCAACCGATCACGAACTCAAAGAACAGCAACGCCTGCGTGCCACCGACGACGCTTATGAGGGCATTCGCGCCGTGGCGGAACGGCGCCCGGGCAACTTCACGGGCCGTTGACACTGCCGCGGGCGCTGACAAACAACACTATAAACAATACAAGGAGCTGCTATGGATCTGGGCAAACTGGGGGTCTGGTACTTTTTTGACGCCGTTTCCTCCGCTGACGCGGCGGCAGCCGCGCAACGCATCGAAGCAATGGGATACGGCACCCTGTGGCTGCCGGAAACCGTCGGCAAGAACCCGCTGGTACTGGCGGGCTGGCTGCTGGCAAACACCAAAACCCTCAACCTGGCCACAGGCATTGTGAATATTTATCACCGCGAACCCGGGGTCACCATGGCCGGCCAGAAGACCCTGGCGGAACAATCCGGCGGCCGTTTTCTGCTCGGCATCGGCGTCTCCCACAAACCGCTGGTGGAGGGGGTGCGGGGCCTCACCTACGGCCCGCCGGTTGCCAGCATGCGCGATTACCTGGAGAAAATGCGCACCGCCCCCTATACCGCCATTGCCGCGGCTGAAGAGCCGAAAACCGTTATCGCGGCGCTCGGACCAAAAATGCTCGAACTGGCCGCCAGCGCCTGCGACGGCGCGCACCCTTATTTCACATCTCCGGAGCACACGCAGATGGCGCGGGAAATTCTCGGGCCGGAGCCGCTGCTGTGTGTTGAGCAGAAAGTTATTCTGGAAAGTGACCCGGCCAAGGCCCGGGAACTGGCCAGACCGGTCGCGAAAATCTACAACCGGCTGCCGAACTACCGCAACAACTGGCTGCGCATGGGCCTGAGCGAAGATGATATCGACCAGTTGTCAGACAAGTTTATCGACACAACATTCGCGTGGGGCGGCAGCGACGACATCAGAACGCGCATCCAGGCGCACATGGATGCCGGCGCCTCCCACGTCTGCATCCAGCCGGTCAATCCCAACGGTCAGTTCGGCGACCTGCACTGGGAGTGTCTGCAAGCGGTGGCCGGTTAAGCGGTGCCGTTAAACTGCCCGTAGCCGCCGCGGAAAAACAATAGCGGCGTGCCATTGTCCTGCAGCACGTTAAAATCCCGTACCCGGCCCACGGCGATGGTATGGTCGCCGGCATCATGCTCAGCCTCCAGGTCGCAGTCGACGTAGCCGAGTACCCCGGCCAGCACCGGCGAACCGGTGACGCCGGTGGACCATTCGAAGGCGGAGAACTTGTCACCGCCGGAAATGGCCATGGCGTCGCATACCGGCTGCTGATCCGCTGCAAGAATGTTGATGCAGAAACTGCCGGAGGCGCGCAATTTTGGCCAACTGGTGGAGTTTTTGCCGGGGCACAGTGCCACCAGCGGCGGCGCCAGCGAGAGGGACACAAAAGACTGGGCGGCAAAGCCAACCGGCGCGTCATCCAGCATGCCCGTGGCTACCACCACGCCGGTGCAGAAGTTACCCATCGCGTTACGAAAAGCCCGATCGTCAAACTCCCCCATTTTGCCCTCTGTGCTGTGAACCGAGCCGCGCACTATAGCGTAGCAGCGCACATTCCTCATCCATGCCGGGGCCGGGGCCGGGAATGCGCTTGGTTTAGCGGGGGTGGTCTGCTTAAATGGCGCCCCAAAAATACAGGCAGCAGCAACAGGCAGCGTTATGAGTGACCTCACCACTTTCCGTCAAGAAACCCGGGCATGGCTGGAAGAAAATTGCCCGCCGAGCATGCGCACCGCCACCCCCGAGGAAGAAGTCATCTGGGGCGGCAGGCAACAGGAGTTTGTTAACCCGGAGTCCAAACTCTGGCTGGAGCGGATGGTGGAGAAGGGCTGGACGGTGCCCCGCTGGCCCACCGAGTACGGCGGCGGCGGCTTAAGCGCGGATGAAGACAAGATCCTGCAGGAGGAGATGCGCCGCATTAACGCGCGCCTGCCGCTGCAGAGTTTTGGCATCTGGATGCTGGGCCCTGCGCTGCTGGAGTTTGCCAGCGAAGAACAGAAGCAACATTACCTGCCGCAAATCACCCGCGGTGAAATCCGCTGGTGCCAGGGTTACTCGGAACCCAACTACGGCTCCGATCTGGCCGGGCTGCAGACCCGCGCGGAAGACAAGGGTGATTACTATCTGGTCAACGGCTCAAAAATCTGGACATCTTATGCGGATATGGCGGATTGGATATTCTGTCTGGTGCGCACCGATACCGATGCGCCCAAACACGAAGGTATCAGCTTCCTGTTGTTCGATATGGCCAGCGAAGGGGTGACCACCTCACCAATCCAATTGATCAGCGGCGCTTCGCCGTTTTGTCAGACTTTCTTCGACAACGTCAAAGTACCCAAAACCCAACTGGTGGGGGAATTGAACAAAGGCTGGACCATCGCCAAGCGCCTGCTGCAGCACGAGCGGCAGATGATCTCCGGCATCGGCGGCAATTCCGCACTGGGCGGTTCCGGCACCTTGTTGGAGAACGTGGCGAAAACCTATGTGGGGGAGGACAACGGCCGCATCGCGGACCCTGCCATACGCGCTGACGTCTGCAACCACCGCATGAATGACAAGGCATTTCAACTGACCATGGGGCGCAGCGGCGAAGAGGCCAAAGCCGGCCGCGCGGATGCTAATCTGGCGTCCATATTCAAGTTCTACGGCACCGAGCAGAACAAACGCAAATACGAACAGATGCTGAATCTGATGGGCACTCAGGCAGTAGGTTGGGACGGCGCCGCCTTCTCCGATAAAGAGCTGGCCACCACCCGGCAGTGGCTGCGCTCGAAAGCCAATTCAATAGAAGGCGGCACCAGCGAAGTGCAGCTTAATGTTATCGCCAAGCGGGTGCTGGGCCTGCCTGACTAGAAAAAAGTGTTATCATGCAGCAAATTGTTAGCGGGCAATAGGAAGCAGGGTACATGGAACTGATAATCGTATTGGTGGTGCTGGCGGCGCTGGTGTTCTGGGCCGTCTCCATCTATAACAAGCTGGTGGCACTGAAGAACCGTTACGAAAACGGTTTTGCGCAGATCGAAGTGCAGCTCAAGCGCCGCTACGACCTCATACCTAATCTGGTGGAAACCGCCAAAGGCTACCTGGACCACGAACGCGAAACCCTGGAAGCCGTGATTGCCGCCCGCAACCAGGCCATGGCCGGTTTGCAGGCCGCCGCAGCGGATCCCGGCAACGCCGACGCGATAAAAGAACTGGCCAGCGCGGAGGGTGTGCTGGGCAGCGCCATGGGCCGCCTCAATGTTGTCATGGAAGCCTACCCGGACCTGAAAGCCAATCAAAACATGATGCAGCTTTCCGAGGAACTCACGTCCACGGAGAACAAGGTCTCTTTTGCCCGCCAGGGTTATAACGACCAGGTGACCGAGTACAACACCTACCGGGCTTCGTTCCCGCCTGTTGTGTTTGCCGCCATGTTCGGCCATCCCACGGATGCGGAGTTACTGGAGTTTGCCGACTCGGAACAGATCCAGGAAGCGCCGAAGGTGTCGTTTTAGTCCCCAGCGCTTAGACATAATGTGCGCGCCTGAATCCAGCGAGCTGCCGTGAACTTCTTCCAGGCTCAGGACAACGCCCGGCGCAAGACCTGGCAGCTGGGTCTGATGTTTGCCGCGGCGGTGGTCACCTTAATTGTGCTCACCAACCTGTTGCTGATCTTTGCCTTCGGCTGGACCGGGCAACAAAGCGGCCGCACCTTCAGCCAATCGCTGCAAGCTATTCCCGCGGACACCTGGATCTGGGTCAGCATCGGCGTGGTCGGCGTGATCAGCGTTGCCAGCGCCTATAAGTACCTAAGCATCAGAGGCGGCGGGCGCTGCATTGCTGAAGCCCTGGGCGGCAGCCTGATTCATCAGAACACCCGCGATCTCAAGCAAAAGCGCCTGTTAAACATCGTTGAGGAAATGGCAATTGCCGCCGGTGTCGCAGTACCGCCGGTTTACCTGATCCCCGAATCCAGCATTAATGCCTTTGCCGCCGGATTCAGTCCGGACGATGCGGTGATCGGCATTAATCAGGGCACCCTGGATATCCTCAGCCGGGATGAACTGCAGGGGGTGGTGGCCCACGAATTCAGCCATATCCTCAACGGCGACACCCGCATAAATCTGAAACTGATTGCTATCCTGCACGGCATTCTGTTCATCGGCATGATCGGCTATGGACTCATGCGGGCCGGCGGCATGAGCCGGCGCAACGGCCTGCCCTTGCTGGCTGTGGGCGGAGGCCTGTTGATTATCGGTTACGGCGGTACGTTTTTCGGCAACATGATCAAAGCCGCGGTCAGCCGCCAGCGCGAATATCTGGCTGATGCCTCAGCGGTTCAATTCACCCGCAATCCGGCCGGTATCGCGGACGCACTGAAAAAGATCGGCGGCTACAGCAACGGCTCGTTTCTGCGCAACCGGGCGGCGGAACAGGCCAGCCACATGTTTTTCGGCGCCGCTGCAAAGAAGTTTGCCGCCGGGTTCACAAACCTGTTGGCCACCCATCCACCGCTGCCGAAGCGGATTCTGGCCATCGAACCCAATTGGGACGGCGCCTACCCCCGCGCTGAGCCGGCTGCCGCGGCAGCTGCGTCCAGCGGCGGCAGCCGCCCGCCGGAAGCCGGGTCCGCGGCATTGGCGCCCGCTGATCCGGCAGGCAACAACGCGGCAGCCGCATATTCAGCAGTGGCTGGCGCCGCTGACACCGCCGGCTATCCGCAGCAGGTTGTACAACAGGTTGGCGCACCGGACCGGGAAAGCCTGCAGGCGGCCAGAACTTTAATCGCCAGCCAGCCGCAGCCGCTGAGCGCCGCGGCGCACGATCCGGATGAGGCACGGGCGCTGGTCTACGCCATGCTCATAGACCCGCAGCACCAGCAGGCTGACAAACAGCTGCACTATATACAGGAGCATGCCGAGCGCGGCGTGCCGGAGCATGTGCAGCGGCTGCTGCCCGCCGTGCATAACTGCAGCCGCGCGCAACTGATTACCCTGCTGGAGATGGCGGTACCTGCGTTGAAAGAGCTCAGCCGGGCGCAATACAAGCGTTTCAGCAACAACGCCGCGCGCCTGATCACGGCGGACCGCCGGGTGGATCTATTTGAGTGGATGTTACACCGGCTGCTGGTGAAAGAACTGTACGCCCACTTTGAAGGGCCCCAGCGCCAGTCCGGGCACATCCGCAGCATCGGACGGGTGGCGGATGAAGCGGCCAAACTGCTCGCCATCATCGCCAGCCACAGCCACCCCGCGCTGGACCAGCAATTGGCCGCCTATAACGCGGGCATGGCTGAACTGGGCCTCGACCAGCCTTTCGCCAAACAGGAATCGTTCGACTACGAACGCATGAACAAAGCGCTGGGCAAACTGCGCCGGCTACGCCCGCTGCGTAAACCGGCCTTGCTCAAAGCCTGCGTCGCCGCCGCCCTGCAGGACGGAGCGCTGAACGACTCGGAACGCGCGCTGCTGCACGGGGTTGCCGCTACCCTGGATTGCCCGCTGCCGGCACAGATGTTTCACGCACCCGTATCGAATGCTGAATCTTCCGCTCATCCGGGCTAGAATATTACTTTCTAGCGCACAGCAGACGCCTTGTCGGACCTGAACGCCCCCGAATTGCAGCCAGACAATAACGGCCGCGGTAAGCAGCTGGGGGCACTGGACCTCGGCTCAAACAGTTTCCACCTGCTGGTAGCCCAGTTCAGCCACGGGCGCATTCAGATTCTCGATAAACACAAAGAAATGGTGCGCCTGGCTGAAGGTCTGGACGAGGACAACATGCTCTCGGAACAGGCCATTGATCGGGCGCTGCAGTGCCTGGAGCGCTCCGCCCAGCGCCTGCGCACCCTGGAACCGGAGAACGTCCGCGTGGTAGGCACCAATACCCTGCGCAAGGCGGCAAACGCACGCAGCTTCATCACCCGGGCGGAACA
>JANQOA010000314.1 GCA_028279305.1 Pseudomonadales bacterium | reverse complement strand
GGCGCTGTCAGCCGGCACCTACAGTTTGGACTGGAAGGTACCCCCCAGCGTGCCGGTGCCGCGTCATCCCGCGGTACGCCTGTCGGCAAATTGCTCCGCCTTGTTGTCCGCTCCGTCTGCAGCAGGGCAGCCGGGGTTGTACCGGTGCGCGTCACCGCCGCACCCCGAGTATGTGCAGGTTGAGTACCCGGCGGGAAATCCGGCTTTGTCCACCCTGGTCAAGTTGAGCCCCGCGGACGGGGTTGTGCAGATGGTGCACACGGATCCGGCGAAGAACAGGATTGCCTTGCCGGGCCCGCAAAGCCTCGGGGATGTGCTGTTGGAATATCTGCGGCTGGGGCTGTGGCATATTCTGACCGGCTACGACCACCTGCTGTTTGTGGCCTGTCTGATCTTCCTTGCCCGTACCCGCAAGCGTATCGTGCTGGCTGTCAGCGGTTTTACGGTTGCCCACTCAATCACCCTGGCTTTGGCGGCGCTGGGTATCACCCGGGTCAGCGTGATGCCGGTGGAGGCGGCGATAGCGCTCAGTATCGTGTTCCTGGCCGCGGAAATACTGCGCGGGCCGGCAACGCGCAGCCTGACCTGGCGCTATCCGGTGCTGGTTTCCTCAGTTTTCGGCCTGCTGCATGGACTGGGCTTTGCAGCGGTACTGGGGGCAATAGGTTTGCCGGAGGGGCGCGTGTTTGCCGCGCTGGCGGCGTTTAACCTGGGCGTGGAAGCGGGGCAGCTGTTGTTTATACTGCTGCTGGTGGCCCTGTATAGCGCAGCGCGCCGTATCCTGCCTGTTGTCGCCGCGGCACCGGCGCGTCTGGCCATGTATCCGGTTGGCGCGCTGGCCGGCTTCTGGCTGGTGCAGCGGGTGGCCGGTTTTGGCGGTTGACATCATGCCGTCGGGTGTGACCATTATCGGACAGAGTTAGACAGAGCTAAGAGGAGGCGGACATGGCGCAGATGATGGCTGCTGCACGGCTGGTCGAGCCGGGTAAAGTGGTATGTGAACAGGCCCCCGTGTTTGAACCCGAGCAAGGCCAGGTGGTGGTGAAGAACCTGATGGCCGCCATCTGCGGATCGGATCTGCATCAGGTTTTTTTCGATAGCTTTTTACCCCAGAACCTGCCGGCTGAACCCGGCTGGCCCGGACATGAAGGTCTGGGAGAGGTGGTGGAGTCCCGTTTTGACGGCCTGCAGCCCGGAGACAAAGTGCTGACGGTGCCCGGCGCCGGTTTTCAGCGTTGTTTTGCCGACTATCAGACGTTGCCGGGCTTCTGGTGCCTGCCGCTGCCGGATTATGACGGCGCGGCGGAAGATCTGCTCATGGCACAACAATTCGGCACCACCATCTATGCCCTGCGCCGCGGCAACATGGATTTTGTCGGCAAAACCGTGGCAGTGCTGGGGCAGGGGTCCGCCGGTCAGTTTTTCTCCTGGCAGGCCAAACACCTGGGGGCGGCCAACGTTGTGGTGGCGGATCTGTCAGCGGCCCGCCTGGCGCAATCGGCGACCTTTGGCGCGGACATTGCGGTGCGCGGCGACGACAGCGGCATGGCGGTACGGGAAGCGGTCATGGACAGCAGCAACGGGCGCGGCGCGGACATTGTCATCGAAGCGGTTGGCCGCCGGGAAACCATCCAGCACGCCATCGACATCGCCGCGCCGCGGGCGGATGTGGTGTTTTTCGGCTTGCCGGACAGCGGCGAACCGGTACCGTTTTCATATTCGGCGTTCTTCATGAAACAACTGCAGATGTATGCGGTTGTAGGTGCCCAGGCGGAAAAAGATCTGTCCTCCTTTCACAAGGCGCTGGATTGGATCGCGCGCCGCGAAATTGACGTATCGGCCATGGTCAGTCACCGCCTGTCGTTGGAAGAAATCAGCAAAGCCCTGGCGTTGGCCCACGAACGGGACGAGGATGCCCTGAAAGTGGCTTTGCGCTGGTAGGTATCAGCAGCCGAAGCGTTGCAACTGTTGCACCACCTGTTCGCAGATCTGCGGGCTGGTGCGGGCAAGAATATGCTGTTGGGCCAGGCCGCACCTGAAATCCGCTAACGTAAAATGTTGCCAGGGCGCGCCGTTCAAGGTGATGTCGCAGCCGCTTTCGCTCAGTGCAACCGACACTGCGTTGTAGTGCCATCTGGCGATGTAAGGGATGCCCTGGTGCAACCCGTACTCCTGCCGCAGCGGTTGCCAGTCCGGCATGCGCCAGGCAGCAGCAGGCGGGGGCACTGGCGCCCGGGCGAGCACGGGTGCAGCGGTCAACAGGCAGCCGGCGCTGAACATCGACTGGCAGAAGACGCGGCGGTTCTGTTTCACGCGCTCACCCTCAGATCATATTGATATGCCGTGTTACCCACGGTGGATTCACTGTTAACCTGGTCGGCGAGAATGGTGAAGCGTTCCAGGGCGGGGGAGGTCGGGTCCTGCATCTCAACCCGCAGGCTGGTGAGGCGCCCCTGCAGCAAGGTGATCCTGTGATATTCGATAAGTTGTCCGGCGTCGGCGGGAACATAGAGGCGCAAGTTCGCGTTGATGACTTTGTTTTCAACCAGCGCGCTGGTAAGCAGGGGTGAAATCCTGTCCACCGCTTTGACAAAGGTGAAAGGCCCATGCTGCACGCGGCCTGCTGTCCTGCTTACGGAACCGGTCTGGCTTGTAGACGAGTAGCTTTCCTGGTACAGGGAATAGATCTCCGTGTACTCGAAGACTTCGTCGCCGAGCTGTTGCTGGTTGTTGGAGCCCGGCAGGTTTTCGCCGTTGGCTTGTATGTGAATCAAACTGATCATGATCTCCTCCTGTTAATCGGAACATCCCAGGGTTTGCACTATCCGGGTGCGTATGGCGCTGCAGCCGGACGAACTGAAGCGCGCCTGGGCGCGGCGGATGGCTTCACAGCAGTTGCCGCCGGCCGATGCCTGTTGGCGGCGCGCGAAGTCAAGTACGGTGGCGGCGTCCGCTAATACGCAGCCCGCTACATCCCGGCGCTGCAATACACACTTGTTGGCGCCGGTCTGGATGCGCGGGTGGTAGGGCGCCGCAACCGCTGCCGCGGTTGAGGGCGGCGGTAACTG
The DNA here is from genome assembly GCA_028279305.1 of Pseudomonadales bacterium. GTDB lineage: Bacteria > Pseudomonadota > Gammaproteobacteria > Pseudomonadales > Azotimanducaceae > UBA4421. Next base: position 19,170 of record JANQOA010000314.1, on the reverse strand, counting down.
GATGATCGGGCCGCCGGTTCCGGCGCTGCCGCTTCCCGTTGAACCCGTTCCCGTACCGGTACCCGAGCCCGATCCGGACCCGGAGCCTGTAGCCGAGCCCGATCCGGACCCGGAACCTGTGCCGGCGGGATCAGAGCCGGATCCGGATGCGCCGGAATTGCTGTCTGCGCCTCCTGCGCCGGTATCCGTTTCGCCGCCGTCTCCGGCGGTTGGACCCGGCAGTTGGGTGGTATCACCGGCGTCAGCCTGATCCGCGCCGGCCTCGGTAGCTGAATCCTGTTGCTGCCCGGAGGCGCCCTCACCGCCGGCTGCCATGCCGCCGGCGTGTTTAATGGCCTGCACAATCACCACGGTTTGCTGCACGTCAGCGTACAACCAGCCGGGAATCAACATTGCGGCCAGCGCCGCGGCGCGGTAAAGGCGGTGCACCGGCTTACCTTTTTGCGGTTTTCGGGCGGTCGAGTACCACATATTCAATTTCGCAGAATCGCGTCTTACGCGACGTCACCACCCGCACGTTGGCGGGGATGCCGCTGAGAAAAGCCCCCAGCAGCATGCCGTGCCATTCCTTGAACATGGGGTGCTTGTTGGGCGAAGAGATGTAGCGGTTACCGTAAAATCTGCACGGTAACCCCGCGCTCAGACCCTGCAGCTGCACATGCAGATTAGCGGCATCCACATACAGGCGGTCGATCATGCCCGTGCAACTGGTTTTGTTGCACGCGGCGTGGGTGTGTGCCGCAGCGGTGCAGCAAATCAGAAGTATGATGAGTCGAATCTTCATGTTGTCTTCCCGTTTGAAATTTAACGCCCGTAAGGCATGCGGTTGTTGCCCTCGTTGGCCTCCCGCACAACCTGGGTGGTATCCACCCGCACCTGTACGGTATTGTCAGCAAGCAGCGAAGTGGCGGGGTTTTCCAGGGTCCAGCAGTTGCGGTTGTCACCGGCAATACGGTACACCTGCAGGGTCCGCGAAGGCCGGCGGCTGGTGAAGAGCTGCCGGTTGCCACCCTGCAATTGCATGTTGCGCAGGTTTCGGCTGTCCAGGCGGTTGTTGCCGCGCCACAGTTCAACCACGATCGGGCCGGAGAGATTGTGTTGTTCAGCGTCCTGATTGCTTACGCCGATCCCCCACCGGTAGTCCGGAATGTTAATGACCGGTGCGGCAATGGCCGCCTGCACAGGTACGTTCGCCGCCACGCCGGCGTTAGTGCGCCGGCACAGCGTTGTCGGATAAGCGTTGCGGAAGGTGAGCTGCTGTCCATTCAGCATGGCGGCCCGGGTGGCGTTACCGATGGAGAATGTGCCGACACCGGCGCGGCGGCCGGTAATCGGGTAGAGATCTACCACCGGCGCCTGGCGTTTACCGGCAATCACCCAGCTGAACCGCTGGTTGGTATTACTGCGGCCGGCCACCAGCCTGGCACTGCCCCTGGTATTCAGCTGCACGCTGGTGGGAATGCGGATGTCCAGGTTCAGATAATTCGGCGCGCGGGATACAAACCGGGTTGTTGCTTTCTCCGGCAAGCCGTCAATGCGGGTGATGCCGCCCAGGTGACTGCCGACAATGGTCACCCGGTTCAGCCCGTATTTCAGAGGCTTCTGCTGGGTGGGGGCTACGGCATTGGCGGGATGCGCATTCTGGTAATGGCCATCTCCCACCGCGTTTATGCGCGGCTGCACCCCGGTTGCCTGGCCTGTCTGGTGCATGACGCCGGCCGCGGCCTGGTCGGTTTTGCGGGCAATGGTACCGGCCGCCTGCCGCGGCAGCTTGCGGGCGGTTTCCTCCGCGGCCGCGGCGCCGCTGACAAAGGCGGTTTGCTCCTGGGGGGTCAGGCAGACTGCTTTCAACAGGGTGGGTTTGTTAACGAAGTCCACCCCCAGCGGGTTGCGCTGGTTGCGCCCCAGAGTAATATTGGCTACGCCGATGGCAGGGGCAAATTCGAACCGCACGTGGGGGTTCCGCAGGTTTTTCACCCACTTTATCCGCGTCTTGTCGATGTTGATGGCATTTCCCAGATTGATGTACTTGTATTCGGTAAACGATTTCAGGCCGGCGCCGCTGCCCATTTCGAAGGCGTAACTGATGCGGCATTCGTTGGCCGCGTAGGCGGGAACGGCGATCCAGGCCGCGGCAAATATTACAAAGAGAATGGGGTGATTGTTCATGCGCATCTCCGTTTACTTCCTTGTCGTGGCAATCGGTTGAGAGAGTGGGTTCAGTTGGTCGGGATCACCACCAGCTTGCCGGCGATCAGCGGCCCGCCGGTGGGCGGGCAGGCACCGGTAATTACCGCGCTGTTGAAATCCGAAACGGTTGGGAACAGCTTCTGGTTCTTTTTCACCAGTGCTCCCTTCAGGTTGAGGGTGGCGCCGGCGTCAACGTCCACGTTGGCGGAACCCTTCAACCTGAGGCCGGTCAGGGACTGCACCAGCATGTTGGTTTTGGACTTCACGTCCATTCCGGTATCAGCCTGCAGAATAAGGTTCTGACCCGATTCAATCTGCATTCGTTGCGCCGCTTCGATGGTCAGTTTGCCCAGCGATGCCAACCTGACATCAGCGCCGTTGACCTGAATGATGTTCAGCAGCATGGTGATTTTGGATTCAAGCTCACTCACCCTGGCCTGCAGGGCGGCAAGCTGATCAGGCTGGTCCGGGGTGCGCCGGGTGGTTTCGCGCTGCATGGCGCTCTGTGCGGCAACCCCCTTTGTCTGAGCGGTTTTGACAACGGTCCTGGCTGCCGGGTTGGCGGTCGTATTTTTTGCCGCCGGCGCGGTCCGGGCTGCGCTGGTGCGCGGTGCGGGGTTGATGCAAACGGCGCTGGCAAGGGTGGGTCTGGCGGTGTAAGTACCCCGTGAGGGATGCCGCTGGTTGCGCCGCAGCGTGACATTCTGGACGCCCCGCTGAGGTGTGAATTCGAACCTCACCTGGGGGTTGTGCAAATTGGCGATTGACAGGATTCCGGGCTTGTTTAAACGCACCCGCTGACCCGGTTTGATGCTTTTGGTTTCCGTCTGGCTCCTCAGACTCTTGCCGCTGCCGGTCTCGTAGGTGTAAGTGATGCGGCAGTCGTCAGCAGCATAGGCGGAGGCGGCGCCGCTAATTACAAGCGCGTATGCGAGCCGTTGGCAGGAGGATGCGGCAGCAGCAAAAATATTGGCTTTCATGCGGACACCTGGGACTGAACATTCGCCCACAGGCTAGCGGCATGGAAATTTTGTGCCTATCCCTAGAACTAGGGATTTAACGTACCGGCCGTGTTGATGGTTAAGGAAATCCGCGTGCCCCGGGTGCCGCTGCTGATCCCCAGTTCGGCGCCGATGTCGTTGCTGCGGTGCTGCATGTTGCGCAGGCCGTGGCCCGGGGTGTTGCTGTCAACGTTAAAGCCGATACCGTCGTCTTCGACGCGGATACATATCATGGGGCCGCGGGTTGCGGCGGCCAGGCGGATCGTGCGGGCACCGGCATGACGTACCGCGTTGGTGATGGCTTCCTGCACAATCCGCATAATCTGCAGTACCGCGTGGGGGTTCAGCCCCGCCACCGCCGGAATGTCCTGTACCTCCCATTGCAGCTCAACACCGCTGGCTTGCAGAAACTCCTGCATGCGCCGCCGCAGCATCCCCAACGCTACGTTCAAGTCTCCCTCGCCGATTTCCAGGGAGTCGATCATCATGCGCAGGTCGTTCAGCGCTTTCTGCAGATTGGCGGCCACGTCCGGCCCGGCATCCGCTGCAGCCGCACTGCCGTCCTGTTTGGACTTCAGCTGCATCAGCGACGCCACCAGATGCCCGCCGACCCCGTCGTGCATGTCACGCATGATCCGTTCCCTTTCGGAAATCAGCGATTGTTCCTTTTCGTAAGCGCTGATGCGCTGGTAGTTCAGTTCCAGCTCTTTGGATTTTGAAGCTATACGTTCCTCCAACGAGCGGTTCAACGATTCACTTTGCTCCAGCGCAAATATGAAACGGCGCAGCAGCATAATGACAATCGCCAGCAGAATAACGGGGGTGGCGTAGAACAGATAAAGGCCGCTGACGTTGGAACTCAGACCGCTGGTGGCGCTCATGCTGAAGAAACCGAAAAACACAACAATCCCGGCTGCGTAAAGCATGAGGAACAATTCGGGATCTCTTGTCTGCCAGAAGACTTTTATCTGGGCGGCCAGCACAAACGGTCCCAACGCCATCTGCACCAGGGTGCTGTAGGGCACCACCACATGCAGCCAGGCCGGCGTGATGAGGGCGGCTGCCAGGTTAAACAGGGTGCCTGCAAACGCACAGATGAGGATGATCTTTTCCAGCAGGGGTTTGCGGACGTCGATGAAACGCAGGGCAAAAAAGAAACAGGTGGCGCAAAACCAGGTTGAAGCGACACCGGTGATGGTGAGCAGCCAGACGCCGTTAACCGGCGGGTCGACGGTCACGGCAACCGCGGTGGACAGGGACCATAAGGCGGATTGGGCGGTAAACCAGCGGTATACGGATTCTCCCGGCCGCTGCCAGGCCAGTGCGGCGATAATTCCTGTCATCACCAGGGAGGCAGCCACAAAGAACCACAACAGGTCTGATTTTATGAACACCTTGCGCTCATAAAACGGCCGCAATACATCGTCCGGCCCCAGAACGATTACGCCCAGGTAACCCTGCCCGGGCGGGTAGGTCTTAACCCGGATGTCCAGCAGGTTTTCACCGGACCGCAGCAAGCCGTTGGGCAGGGTGAAATAAAGCGCCCGGGTACTGTAGCGGCTCGGGTATTCACTCATCTGGCCCAGCCTGCCGGCGATGGCGCCGTTCAGGTAGATTTCAGCGTTCTCCTCCACTTCCGGTAACAAAACGCTCCACAAGCGGTTGGGCGGCACCTGCAGGGGCACGCGTATACGGTACCAGAGCTCGCCGGCCCGGCTGGTGTTGTCAGTCCGGCGCCAGTCGTGGGGCAAGGTGACGCTCCCCGTTGCTCCCGACAGCTCCTGGGGGTCGCGGAAAGCGCCGGTGAACAGTTGCGCCTCCTGCACGTGAATGGACTGGGCCGGGTCGGGGAGGGGTCTGGCGAGTTCCAGCAAGCCGAATATGGCCGCCACCGACAGCGGTATGAGGATGAATAACCACAGATTGACGCGCATTTATCTGCCGTCGTTCAGGTCGATCAGGCCCAGTTGGCTGGCTTCGAACACCGCCTCACTCCGCGATCTGACGGATAATTTTCGGTAGATATGCTTGACGTGGGAATTTATGGTATGAAAAGAGACCGAAAACAGATCGCCTATTTCGCTGTTGGTATAACCGCGCGCCACCAGATGTAACACCTCGGTCTCTCTGGGGGTGAGCTGGGGTACTTCACCGTCCGGCCGGGGTTCGCCGGCGGGTGCAGGCAGCGCCTCCGCCGGTCCGGCATGTCCGATTTTGAATCGTTTCAGGATGTGCCGTGCAACCACCGGGGTAATGGGCGAGCCGCCGTCCAGCAGCTGGTTAATGGCGTCGGCAATGTTGCCTGCGTCGTCGTCTTTAAGCAGATAGCCGGTGGCGCCGGCTTCGATAGCGCTGACTACATGCTGCTCGTCTCCGAACACGGTTATCACCATGATTTCCGGCGGCTCCCGGCGCGTTACAGCCTGGCGTATAACATCCACCCCGCTGCCGTCCGGCAGGCCGAGGTCAACAAGCAGGACGTCAATTCTTGTGTCGGATTGCAGGATCTGCAGAGCATCCGCGACGTTCCCCACAGCGGCTGCCAGGTGCATGTCGGGTTGCCCGTTGAGGCCGTCAGCAAGGCCCTGCCGGGTCTGTTCGTTGTCTTCGACAATCATGATCAGCGGCATTGCGCCTCCCCTCAGCCTTTCCTTAGCTTTCCTTCAGCTTTCCCTTAGCCTTCACCAGCCATCATGACCCATCCCTAATATGGGTGATATTCAAACACCGGGTCTCGCTCAATACTACCACCAGGTTCGGAGGATTTGCTATTGATCGCTCGGTTGCTCGGCTTGTTCTTATTCGGTTGTTACTCACTGGCGCCGCTGGCTGCTGTTCAACCCGCGGCTGCGCCCCATCCGGAGCTCCTGGTCAGGCCGGATGTAAAAGATCCCTATCTGCGGGTTGAGTCCGACAAACTGGTGGGTAACCAGGGTGAGGAGCAATTTGATGTCAGCATTGCCGGACAGGCGGCGTGCGGCGACCTCTGGCTGTTTGATCATGCGGAACTGGACATCATCCGCAACCGCTTCAGCGACGTCCAGTTCGTGCAGATTCCACCGGCGGGATGCACCCGCTGTGAGCCGGTGCGGGTGCGCTGGTATCACGAACCTACCGGCTACCTGACTTTTGATGTCAGGGTGTTCAGGCGCCTGGTGAAAACCGCGTGCCCCCCGGTCGCGCAGCCCGACAGCGCAGCTCAGTCCAGTAGTGCCGCTCAGTCCTATAGTGCTAACAAGGAGCCAGATTAAAATGGGAGTTGTTTACTTACAATTACACCGGCGCTGGTCGGCGCTGGTGCTGACCGCTGCCTGCATGATGGTGAATCCGGCGTTTGCCGCCAACCAACCGTTCCAGGATTTTTTCTTTGCCGCGTGTGTGAATCCGGCGGGGAATCTGGCGGTCCGCTGTGCTGAAACCAACGGCGGCCTGGGGGATCTGTCCAGCGACAGCGAATCATCGTTGAACCCAAGCCAGGCTCTGTCCGGCGCCGGGACGGCCCTGGCCGTCGGCAGGGAGCGCAGTCAAAAACTTCGCGACCGTCTGGAGAATCAGCGCGGCAGCGGCCGTCTGGAGCAGCAGAACTCACCCAGGGTAGACATCGGTCCATTCAGCCTGCTGGTTAACGTGCGCAGGCAGAATTCGGAGTTTGACCGCACCGTGGACGTGGATGCGGAGCGTGGTTATGAGCTGGACCAGAATACCCTTGAGGTTGGGCTGGATTACCGGATGAACGACCACCTGGTGTGGGGGGCACTTGCGCAATGGACTTCAGCATCGCTGGAATTTGACGGCGAAATTCCGGGCCAGAACTTTACGCCTTTTGCAGACGCCGGTGAAACCGAAACGGATACGTTAGGTATCAGTGTGTTTGCCAGCGGTGAATTTGGCGCCGATTTCTATTTTGATGCCAGCATCGGCTATAGCGATGCGGAGGTAGAAATATCGCGCAATTCCGTGTTTCAGGAGTCCAACAGGCTGATCGCGCAGACCAGTGTGCTGACCGAGGGGGAAGCGGATGCCACCGAGTTCAGCGCGTCGCTGAACATCGGCTATCTGGGCCGCCTGGGTACATGGAACGTGTCACCCTTTGTCGGCGTGACCTATGTCGACACGGATGTGGACAGCTACAGCGAAACCGACCTGACGGGTTCGGGGCTGGCCATGCAGGTGGCGGTGGATGACCGCAGTGAGGTTGTTGGTCACGCCGGCATCAGCTTCTCCACAGCGGTGTCTTTGACAGGTTGGGTGCTGATGCCCCACGCACGGCTGGAATTCAGCCATGCCTTCGAATCGGACCGGGCCCGGGCTGAGCTGGCATTTGTCAACGACGCAAACTCAAACGTACTTGCTTTGGACGGCGACAGCAGCGACGACACCAGGCTGGACATTGCGCTGGGGGTGGTTGGTGTGTTTCCGAACGGTTGGATGCCCTTTCTGGAGTATCAGGTGACAACCGGGGTTGATGATCTGGACCGCGAAGTGGTTGTGGCCGGCATCCGCAAGGAATTCTAGGCGCCAGGGGGAAATAACATGCGTACAAACATTAAGACTTTATACGCGGTATCGGCCCTGACCCTGCTGATGGGTTGTGAAGCCGTGGCGCCGGCCTTGACACAGCTGGCCATGCGTTTCGGCCAGGATCTGATTGCAGCGGCGTCGGTTAATCACGCGCCGCGTTACGCGGTGGAGCTTGAGTCGTTGCTGGTGGCGCTGGCGCAACAGGCTACCGGCATGCAGATGCAGGGCCAGTTGGCCCAGCTTGGTTACCAGGCGCCGCCGCCGGAGTATATGCAGAACCAGCAGGCTTACAACACCGGCGGCTATGGCGGTTACGGACAGAGCAACGATCCGTACGGCCAGGCCAACAACCCCTACGGTCAGAACAATGGCCAGTACGGCCAGGCTAACGACCCGTACGGTCAGGCTAACGACCCATACAGCCAGGCCAACGATCCGTACGGACAGGCCAACAACGATCCGTACGGGCAGGCCAACGATCCGTACGGGCAGGCCAACAACGATCCGTACGGGCAGGCCAACGATCCGTACGGGCAGGCTGATGACCCCTATGGCCAGGCCAACGATCCATACGGACAAGCCGGCGATCCGTATAGCCAGAGTGATGATCCATACGCTCAGGCTGAGGACCCGTACGGACAAAACGACGAACCGTATGGTGAAAGCGGCGATCCGTACGGCGAAACCAACGATCCGTACGGCGAAACCAACGGCGCCTACGCGCAGAACGATCCCTATGGCGGTAGCAACGACCCTTATGCCTCGGGCGAAGCGGCCGGGGTACAGTATGCGGTGCGAGGGCTTGCGCCGATTGAACTGGATGTTGCCATTCTGGCGCAGCGCCGCGGCAGCGGTGAACTGGTGGCGGTAGAAGACGGTGACACATTGCATGACGGCGGCGCTGATCCGCTGGCCGGGGATTTGCTGAAGGTGCATTTCCGCGCCAACTGCAGGTGTTTTGTCTATGTCATTGGAGTGGATGCCACGGGTTATGTGGCGCAGATATTCCCGGACAGCGAGGAGGGGCACAGTAATCCGGTACAGCCCGGCGCCGGCTACCTGACTCCGGGTGGTGAGAATGACTGGTGGGCCATGGATAGTTTCAAAGGCGTGGAGCAGATCTATTTTATGGCCTCGTATGCGCAGCGGCCGGACATCGAGCAGATCCTCGAGCAGATGGCCGGCATGCCAAGAACACCCGAGGCACAGAATTACCAGCCGGTGGCGGCGCCCGCGTTCATTCCAACCACCCGCGGGTTGGTTAAAGTCAAGTCGCAGCAGCCGGTGGCGGTGCCCGGCTCGGCGGCCGGTCCGCAGCCGGTGAGCGCAACGCTTTTCACTAACGAAGACCCCGGTGGTGACCTTGTTATCACCCGCTGGTTTAATCACAAGTAAGCCGCTTGAGAGTTTCGGACTCCATGGGATTGTGGCTGCTACCCGGTTTACTGGCAGCAGCGCTGCTGCCGGTGCCGGCGGTCTGGCCGCAAGCACCTGCAGCGGAGTCCGCTGATGCTGACGACCTGCTGGTGGTGCACTGCCTGCTGCCGGGGCAGTTGCGCCGTCTCGGGCAGCGCACAACCTATCTGTCAGCACGCCGGCCGGTCAAAACCACTGCGCTGGATTGCCGCGTCAGGGGTGGTGAATACGTGGTCTCCGACCGAGCCAGCCTGGCTTCCGCGCTTAAAGTCTGGCTCGGCGCCGCGCAGCAGGGTGAGGCGCTGGCCCAGGTGACCCTTGGCGAAATCTACGAACAGGGTCTGGGGGTTGCCGCGGATTACGAAGTGGCGCGCCAGTGGTATGAAAAAGCCGCCGCGCAGCAGGTGCCCAGAGCTTATGTGAACCTGGGCAATCTGTATGAACGCGGTCTGGGGGTCACGGCGGATGCAGCCAGGGCATTACATTTTTACCGTCTCGCCTCCGGCCTGCCCGCACAACCCCGGCCGCAGACGCAAAGCCAGTCGCTGGCGCTGCAGCCCGGTCCCGACGTTGCGCCGCTGGATGCGCTGTTGCACCAAGACGGCCAACGGTTCGACGCGGCGCTGCAACAGGTGCGAGAGGAAGCTGCCGCGTTGCGCCGGTCGTTGGCGGAGGCTGAACAATCGCTGCAGCGGTCCCGCGCTGAGCTGTGGCAGCAGGGTGAACAGGACAAGCTGGTGCAGCAACTCCGGCAAACGTTGCAGCAAAAGGACGAGGAAATTACCAGTCTGCAGGGTGTGTTGGCAGATCTGTCCGCGGCAGACCCGCCGGACGACCTGTTGCGGCAACTGGAGTTGATGCAAAACCGCTCCCGGCAGCAGCAGGCCCAGTTGCTCAGCAGCCGTCAGACGCTGGCGGAAAAAGTTTCGCTGGAGCGGACGTTACGCCGGACCATCGAGGAACAGCTGGCAGCGTTGGCGGAACGCGACCGGGTTGTGCAGGGGCAATTGCAGAACATCCAGAATCTGCTGGGGGAAATTGAACAGTTGAAGTCCCGGCGGCAGGCCCGTCCGCTGCAGGCGGTTGCCACGGCGGAAGCTCAGGCGCTGCTGGCCGGTCCCAGCATCACCCTGGTGGAGCCGGTGTTGCCGTCCAGCAACCGCACCCGGGGGCTGCAGAAGGTGTCGCTGCCGCGGGCATCCGCGGCGGCCGCGCAAGCGGCGCAGATTGTCGGCCGCGTAGATGCTGCTGCCGGCTTGTTAACGCTGACCGTTAACAGCCAACCGGTGCAGCCGAACCCTGCCGGCGTGTTTGTCCATACGCTGTCCCCTGCGCAGTCCCAGGTGACCATCACCGCCATAGATCAGCTGGGCAAGCGCTCGGACCTCGAGTTTGAGTATGTTGCAGAGGTACCGGCGGAGAACCAGATAAGGCCGCCGCCGCAACTGGGGACTTATCACGCGCTATTGATCGGCAATAACAGGTACCGCAATCTGCCCAGCCTGAAGACCCCGCATAACGACGTCGACACCCTGGAACAGATCCTTACTGACAGATACGGTTTCCGTGTCCAGACCCTGCGTGACGCGGACCGCTATACCATACTGTCAGCGTTAAACGAACTGCGCGGGCGCTTGACCGGGGAAGACAACCTGCTGGTTTATTACGCCGGGCACGGCGAACTGGACCGCAAAAACATGCGCGGCCATTGGCTGCCCGTGGATGCGGAGTTAAACAGCAGTGCCAACTGGATATCCAACGTCGCGGTCACCGACATTCTCAACGTGATTGCCGCCAAACAGATCATGCTGGTTGTCGATAGCTGCTATTCCGGCACCTTGACCCGCTCGACGATTACCCGGCTGCAGGCCGCCAGGACGGCGGAAGAACAGGCCACCTGGCTGAAGCTGATGGCGGCAAAGAAAGCCAGGGTGGTGCTGACCTCCGGGGGGCTGGCGCCGGTCCTGGACGCCGGCGGCGGCAACTACTCGGTGTTTGCCAACGCATTTATACAGGTGCTGCGCGCAAATTCGGACCTGATCACCGGGCAGGCCATTTACCAGGCGGTGACCGCCAAGGTGGCCCATGCCGCATCCCGCTACGAATTCGAACAGATTCCGGCATTCGCCGCCATCGCCCGGGCCGGCCACGAGGCCGGGGATTTTCTGCTGCTACCGGGCGGCGGGCAGTCTCTTTAAAGGTCCCGCAGGCCGTAAAACTGGCGTTTGGGCCAGAGAAAATCGATACGGGTGCGGTGTATGAGCCAGCGTCCATCCACCTTTTTGTACAGATCGTCGTAGATGCCGTACAGGCCGATGGGGTTCTCCTGGCCTTCGCGGGTGAACAGATCGTGCAGGTACCAGCGCCCATTGGCGGTGGTGTTGTCGATCAGCCGGATCCAGGGATTGGTGACCGAGTGCAGGACGCCGTACGGCGGGCCTTCCTGTTGAGCGTAAGTGCTGAAATTCTCATGGATCTGTGCCTTGCCCACCCAATCGCCGCCGTAGTCCGGGCCAAATTCGCACACCGCGTCCTCTGTGAACAAGTCCGTTAACGCATCGATGTCCTTGCCGTCAAAATAGTGGCTGTACATGATGCGCAGCTCTTTGATGGTTTCTTTTTCCAGCAATTCTTCCAAGGTCATGCCGCAGTCTCCCTAGTGATTCTCCACTGCATATTTGTACCACGATCCACTTCTTTTAAGTAGACTGCTTACACTTGAACTCCTGGGGCGGGTGGGTGATGGCGCAGTTTTTATTGATAGGCTTGGTTGAACCATCGGACAAAAACGGGCAGCAGGCTTTTGAAGAGTGGTTTATCGATCAGCATATTGAAGACACCAGCTTGTGTCCCAATTTTGTCCGCGGCCGGGTTTATGAGTTAAAAGGCCCCCATCTGGACATTGATACACCAACCCGTTATCTGTCCGTATATGAAGTGGAGGCGGACAGTTATGAAGAAGCTGAGCGGGTGCTGAATGCCTGGCAGGCGGACCAGCATGCCTGGCCCGGCCGCCAGCATCATCTGCAGACCGCGCAACGGCTTGGCGGCATACCCATGCAGATAGGCGGCGCCGGCTGGTACGAGCTGTTGGCGGACTACGCCGGGCCGGGGCGCGGTTGAGCCCTACTTGCGCCTGGGGGTCTGCGGCTGGCGGTCAAATACCGCGTAGTGGAACTGATGCTTGGTTGTGGCGACCAGCAGTTGCACGTGCAGGTTTTTGACGCCGGGCAGAGACATCAGTTCGTTGTCGCAGACATTGCCCAGGGCCTGGGTGTCTTCGATGTTGATCAGCGCCAGCAGGTTTGACTCGCCGCTGACCTCACCCAGGAAACCCACACATTCCTGGTTGCGCAGAGCGGCTATCACATCCGCGGTATGCGCGGTGCGGGTGGTAATCCGCGCCAGGGCAGAACAGCTGATACCCAGGGCCGCCGGGCTGCAGACCACCTGGAACTGGATCTCGCCGGCCTGCAGCATTTTGTTCAGACGCTGGCGCACCGTGCCTTCTGAAATATCCAACTGCCTCGCCACCTCGCGGTTGCTCTGGCGTCCGTCCTGGGCCAGGGGCGCAAAAATCGAATTTGTATCGTCCGGGTCGGCCCGGTGTTTTGCTGGTGCCGAAAGGTCGCCGAGTGCGGAGACAAACTTGTGCACCTTGAAGCACACACACAGTTCAATGCTGTCGATGCCTTTGATATCACCGATGGCCGCGGTGAGCTGATAAGCGTGGTCGGGGGAGCGTGCGTGCAGCCAGACAAACATGTCGGGGTTGCCCACACCCTGAGATACACTCAGTACATCCGGTTGATCGGCAATGTCCGCGCCAACGCTCTGCACGGTGCGCCCGGAGGTATTGATAAACAGAAAAGCCATCAACTGATAGTCACCGGCAAACACATGTTTCTGCGCAATCACCCGCATCACGCCCCGTTCCCCCATGCTTTTGATGCGTTGGGCCACGGTGCTTTCCGCCAGGTCGAGGAGCGCCGCGGTTTCCTTGTTGGTGCTGCGTGGGCGGGCGCGCAGCGCGCTGATGATCTGTTGGTCTGTAGGGTCCGGCTGGCGCATGGGTCAGGAGGCGGTTGAATCCACCATTTCCGCATGGGTGGCGCGGCCACGTTGGGACTGCAGCAGTTGGGTGTGCCGGCGCCGGGTCAGCCAGGCTCTCGCCAGGCGCAGCCAGTTTACCGGTTTGAAGGTCCAGCTCGACATATGCTGGAAACCATTATAACCGGTCCACAGGTCTCTGAATAATCCGGGTTCGGTAACAATGGCTTCGTTAACAAAAGACTGCATGGATTGGCCGATTTTCATCAGCGGTCCGGCGTGCAGTTTGCCCGCCGCTACGGCAAAAGCCCGTTCGGTGGAGCGGTCTATGTTGCGCATGGTGCGCCAGTCATGGCGGAACTCGCGCTCCAGCCAGGATTCGTAGGCACGGATACGATCCGCCGCGGACAGGTTATCCAGCAGCAGGCTGCTCAGTTTATGTGCAGCCAGAGTTGACCATGTGCAGCCGCGGCCGTACTTGGGGTTGCTGCGCACACAGCTGTCGCCCACGCAATAGTAATTCAGAACCGAAGGGGTGCCGTTGATGACGGTATTACGCCAGTAGCTGTCCATCTGTCCAAAACCGTATACCTTGCCGGCCGGCTCGGAGCGGGCCGGGTCCACCCAGGGGGCCACCTGGCTGGTGGCGGCGCATATTTTTTGAAAATGTTGCGGGTCCCGCAGGGCGGCGGCCAGGGCTTTGTCTTCGCGGTAGACCTGAAAAGTCACCGTAAAGTAGCCGTTATCCGCGGGTAAGGCGCCCACGGTAAAATCGGCAAACTGCGCGCCGGGCAAGCCGAAAACGTCGGGATAGGTGTGCCCGGGTTTGATGCGGTAATGCCGGGTCAGATACCAGATGCCGGAATCGCGCTGGTCTTCCAGCATGGTTACACCCTGGCCGCGCAGGCTTTTGGCCAGTTTGCTGAATCTGCCGGAAGCATCGATAACCGCGTCTGCCGGAATAAAGTCCCCGTCCCGGTGGTCCTCCAGCACGATGCCGCTCACCTCCGCCGGCTTGCTGCCGTGTGTGCGCAAGCCGCTCACTTGCACGCCGTTGCGGAAGGCCAGGTTGGGCAGAGTTTCCGCATACTCGCGTACCATCATCTCAAAGGTGGTGCGGCGGCAATTCAGGGTGCGCAGCCGGGCGTCGCCGGGACTGGGCGGCAGGCGGCCGGCAAAGTCCGTGTGCACGTAATCCTGCACGTCACTTTCACTGGTGCCGGCGGCCATCAGCTTTTGCACCAGCTCGGGATATTCCTTTTCAAGTAATACGCGCAGACGGCCCATAAAAAAGTGCGGGTGAACACTCTGCGGCACGCCTTTGCGCAGCCAGTCCCAGCTGTTGGCCGGCGCTACGCCGGCTGCCGGTGCGGGATCCCGTTCGTAAACGGTAACCTGCACACCCTGGCGGCAGAGTGCCAGCGCGCTCATTAAGCCGCCGATGCCGGCGCCGATGATCGCCACCTGCCGCACGGCTTGAGACGGTCGGTTGTTAAGCGTATTCATAGCACGTTTATATCTATTATGCGTACAAATTTCAATATAACGTCACGCAATCAATGTTTATGTTGACGTTATTCCGAATTTTTAGCATATTTAGTCGACGGATTTTCCGGAGAGTGCCATGTACGATCTAATTCTCAAAGGCGGCCGGGTTGTGGACGGCGGCGGCGGACCGCCGGTGGCAGCGGACGTAGCCGTCCAGGATGGTCTCATCGCTGCGGTGCATAGCAACCTCAACGGGCGCGCGCACCGGGTCATGGACGCTGAAGGTGCCATTGTCACACCGGGGTTTGTTGACATCCACACCCACTACGACGGGCAGGTCACCTGGGATGACACCCTCGACCCCTCCGCCAGTCACGGCACAACCACGGTGATCACGGGTAACTGCGGGGTTGGCTTTGCGCCGGTTAAGCCCGGCTGCCACCACCAGTTGATTGAGCTGATGGAGGGGGTGGAAGACATTCCCGGCACCGCTTTGCACGAGGGTATCGACTGGTGCTGGGAGAGTTTTCCCGAATATCTGGATCTGCTTGACGGCAAGAGCTGGACCATGGACGTAGGCACCCAGGTGCCCCACGGGGCCGTGCGGGCTTATGTTATGGGCGAACGGGGTATCCGCAACGAGGCAGCCAACGGCGAAGATATCGCCGCCATGTCAGCGCTGACGGCGCAGGCACTGCAAGCCGGGGCCCTGGGATTTTCAACATCGCGTATCCTCGGCCACCAATCCGTGCATGGCGATCCGGTGCCGGGAACATTTGCCGGCGAAGCAGAGGTGTTCGCCATCGGCCAGGCGATGCAGGCCACCGGCGGTGTGTTTGAACTGGTGCCGGGCGGTTCGGTAGGGCAGGGGGGCTTGCCGCTGGGCAACAACGAACCCCGGTTGGAGCAGGAGTTGCGCTGGATGGAGCGGTTGTCGCTGGAAACCGGCCTGCCGCTGACGTTCCTGATTGTTGAATTTCTCGAAGACCCGGACGCGTGGCAGCGGGTGCTGGAATTTGTTGCCCAGGCCAACAGCCGCGGCGCTCACCTCTACCCGCAAACCGCCACCCGTCCGGCCGGCGTGCTGCTGTCGTGGCAGTCTAATCATCTGTTTCTGCGGCGGCCGGCTTATCTGGAGATTGCCGGTTTACCCTGGCCCCAGCGCCTGGAACAACTGAGGCGCGACGAAGTGCGCCAGGCCATCCTGCAGGGCGAAAACGCCGCACCGTTGTCGGAATCCATTAACGATGCCATGCATCTGATTATTGCGCAGAATATAGAAAACGTATTTCCGCTGGGTAACCCGGTCAATTACGAACCGGCGCCGCACACTTCCGTCGCCGCCGCCGCGCGCCGCCTGGGGCAGGATGTGGAGGCATACATGTACGACGCTATGATGGCTGACGAGGGCCGGGCGATATTGATGATGCCGGGCCTGAATTTTGCACGCGGCAACTGCGAAGCGCTGTACAACATGATGGCGGACGCAAACTCGGTGGTTGGCCTGGCGGACGGCGGTGCCCACTGCGGGCTGATTTGTGACGCCTCCAGCACTACCCATCTTTTGACCTACTGGGCGCGGGACCGGCAGGGCCCAAAACTGCCGTTGCCTTACCTGATCAAGAAACAGTGCGCGGATACCGCGGCACTCTATGGCCTGCACGACCGGGGCCGGCTGAGCCCGGGGCTGCGTGCGGATATCAACGTTATCGACTTCGACAATCTGTCGCTGGGCTTGCCCTATGCGGTGTGTGATCTGCCCGCCGGCGGCCAGCGTTTTCTGCAGCCCGCCAGCGGCTACCGGGCAACCCTGACCGCCGGGCAGGTGGTGCGGGAGGACGACGAAGACACCGGCGCGCGGCCCGGCCGCCTCATTCGCGGCCGCCGGTTGGGCGGCCCCACAACTTAGGGAGGGAAACTATGCCTACCGTGGAAGAGCGCAATAAAGAACGTGTGGAACACTGGGTATGGACCTGGAACAACGATGTCATGCGCATGGTTGATGAGTGTTATGCGGAAAACTGTGAAGTGACGGACATGTTCCGCGGCCGCACCTTTCGCGGCCGCGAAGAGTTGCGGTTGATTGAGAAGCAGATGATGCAGGTGGACGCGTCACGGCGCATGACTGTGACGCGCATGGTGGCCAGCGGTGATACCGTGGCCGTGGAGGTGGATGCATCCTGGGGTGACGGCGGCACCGTAGTGAAAAATTGTGTATTTCTCACTTTTGATGACAACGGGCTGATCATCAGCGACCACAGTTACGGCAACGATCCCAGCGGCGCGGCCGCGGAGGACCCGAGGGAGGCCACTGCATGAGCGCTCAGAACCTGGAATTTGACCCCGATGCGTTGCGCGAGAAGTACCGTGAGGAAAGGGATAAGCGCCTGCGCGCGGACGGCAATACACAGTACCGCGAAGTGGCGGGAGAACTCCGCCGCTTTGTCGAAGATCCTTACATTAAGGAGCGCATTAACCGTCAGCCGTTGCAGGATCAATTGGATGTGGCGGTTATAGGCGGCGGCTTCGGCGGCCTCATAGCCGCATCGCGGTTGGTGGAAGCCGGCTTTGACAACCTGCGGGTGATCGAAAAAGCCGGTGACTTCGGCGGCACCTGGTATTGGAACCGCTACCCCGGGGCCCAGTGTGACATAGAGTCGTACATTTACCTTCCCCTGTTGGAGGAAACCGGCTATATCCCGCGTGAGAAGTATTCGTTCCAGCCGGAAATCCATGCCCATGCCCAGCGCATCGGCCGTCATTTCGGGCTGTACGATAAAGCCCTGTTTCAGACCCAGGTGCAGGAGATCCGCTGGCAGGAAGACAGCCGCCGGTGGCGGATCACCACCGACCGGGGGGACGCCCTGCAGGCGCGCTTTGTGGTGATGTCCAACGGGCCCCTTAACCGGCCGAAGCTGCCGGCCATTAAGGGCATCGAAAAGTTCCGCGGCCACACCTTCCATACCAGCCGCTGGGATTACGCGTATACGGGCGGGGATACCAGCGGCGGTCTGCAGAAGCTCAAGGATAAGAAGGTAGGCGTCATCGGCACCGGCGCCACCGCCATTCAGAGCGTGCCGCATCTGGGTGCCGCCGCCCAGGCGCTGTATGTATTTCAACGCACGCCTTCTTCGGTGGATATCAGGGGTAACAAACCTACGGACAAAACCTGGGTGGACAGCCTGCAGCCCGGCTGGCAGGACCGGCGGCGGGACAATTTTGCCGCTGTGGTTTCGGGGGTCCCTACCGACGTGGATATGGTGGCTGACGGCTGGACGGATATTGTCCGCAACCTGGCCACGCTTGTGCCCACGGCCAATTCGACCGCTGATGCCGAGAGCGCCGCAGCAGCCATGGAGCTGGCTGATTTCCGGAAAATGAACCAGATCCGCGGGCGTGTGGATGACATTGTTAAGGACGAGGCCACCGCGGAGGCGCTGAAACCCTGGTACCGGCAGTTCTGCAAGCGGCCGACGTTTAACGACGAATACCTGCCGGCCTTTAATCTGCCCAACGTGACCCTGGTGGATACCCAGGGCCGCGGCGTGGATGAAGTCACGGCCACGGGAGTCATTGTCGGCGGTGAGGAATATGAACTGGATTGCCTGATATTTGCCACCGGGTTTGAAGTCGGCACCGCGTATACCCGGCGCGCCGAATTTGAAATTGTCGGCCGTGAAGGCAAAACTCTGACAGAACACTGGGCCGGGGGTATGCGGACATTTCACGGCTTCTACAGCCATGGCTTCCCCAACTGCTTTCATCTGGGGATTACGCAGAACGGCTTGTCGGTGAATTTTACTTCCATGCTGGAACCCCAGGCGCGGCACGTTGTGTACATCCTGCAGCAGGCTCAGGCCCGCCAGGCAGCGGTGGTTGAACCCACCGCGGCGGCGGAAGAGGAATGGGTGCAGACCATCAAAAGCCTGGCGCTGGGCAACCGCGAGTTCTTTGAAGCCTGCACACCGGGCTATTACAACAATGAAGGTAAACCGGGCACCGGGGTAGGGCTGGCGGACCAGCAGTACGGGGCCGGCCCGGTGGCGTTTTATCAGCTTGTCGAAGACTGGCGGCAGCAGGGGTTGCTTGAGGGTTTGAAGCTGGAATAGGCGAATTGTTAAGCTTGATATAAAGCCTTTGCCGGACTGATCCATGAGTTACGCTGGTGACCGGGTCATCAATGACGCAGACAGTCATTTGATGGAACTGCCGGATTTTCTGACCCGCTTTGCCGACCGTAAAACGGCGCGGCAGCTCGCTGACCTGCCGGCGGTGCTGGCCGGTCAGTTTGACCCCGGCGAACATCTAAGCGCTGACGGCCACGCACCGGCAGTGGTCAAAGAGCTGCTGGCGTTGGGGGACAATCTGACCCGGGGTCCCAAATGGCATGCCGCCCTGGGTGCATTCAGCGGCG
This sequence comes from Pseudomonadales bacterium, assembly GCA_028279305.1. GTDB lineage: Bacteria > Pseudomonadota > Gammaproteobacteria > Pseudomonadales > Azotimanducaceae > UBA4421. The sequence continues at coordinate 90 of JANQOA010000314.1, read as the reverse complement.
CGGAACGCAGCCGGGCGCTGGATCTGCTGGGGTTCCGGCAACAGGTGATATTTTCCTCCTTCTGCGCGCGGCTGATTTTCGACGCCCCCG
>JANQOA010000066.1 GCA_028279305.1 Pseudomonadales bacterium | reverse complement strand
TTCATCCGTAGTGGTACCGCTTTCCTCGTCCAGGGCGGTTTGGTAGTCGGCTCGCAGATCGGCCGTGTTCAACCCGTCAAGCGGCGGATTGTCCCACTCCACATCCAGCATATTGGCCGCCTTCCTGGCTTGCCAGAAAGTCTCTGCAACCACCGCCACGCCGTTAGAGATTTCAACAACATCAATAACGCCCGGCAAACGCTTCGCCGCATCGCTATCAAACGCCCGAACCGTGCCCCCGGACACCGGCGAACGCTTCACCAGCGCGTACTTCATGCCCGGCACCTCAACGTCGATGCCGTACTCGGCCCGCCCGGTGGTTTTTTCCAGTGCATCCAACCGCGGGCTGTCGTGGCCGATATAACGGAAAGTGTCAGGGGCCTTCAGAGCGGCGTTTTCCGGGACCGGCAGCGTGCGTGCGGTAGAAATGAAATTGGCGTAAGGGTAGCGCCGGCCGGCCAGGATCACCTCACCGTTATCTGTCGAGAGTTGTGACTTGCTGACACGCAGATCCCGTGAGGCCGCTTCGAGGATAAGATCTCTGACGTTTGCGCCCGCCTGGCGGGTGGGCATGAAGTGTCCGCGAATGGCGGCGCTTCCGCCGGTACTCTGGATGCCGGAAAAAGACGGATTGCCGTACGCTGAATGTACGCCCGGAAAGCTGATTCTGAACCGGGCCGGATCTACATCCAACTCCTCGCCGAACAGTGTGGCAAGCCCGGTGGAGATACCTTGCCCCATCTCATCCCGCGCGCATACAAACAGGAACTCGTTTTTGTCCGTGATCTGCAGAAATGCATCCGGCGAAAAAATAGACACGCCGGAGAATGGAGACGTTTCGGAACTGCAGCCTGGCAACGCAAAACCAACAACCAGTCCGCTTCCGGTAATGCCGATGCCGGCCAGGAAAGAGCGCCTGGATACATGTTGCGCTTTCATGAGGCAGTCTCCGTTGCCTTCAAGGCGTCCGCGGCTGAGAGAACCGCGGCCTTGATCCTGGGATAACAACCACATCGACACAGATTGCCGGACAACGCCGACTCGACCTCCTGGGGTGACGGACTGGGGTTGGCGTCAAGCAGCGCCACCGCGGTCATAACCTGGCCGGACTGGCAATAACCGCACTGGGGTACACTGTGGTTAACCCACGCTTCCTGCACCGGGTGCAGACGCTCACCGTCGCTGATGCCTTCAATGGTTTTAACCGATTTCCCTTCGACGCTGCTGAGCGGCAGAACACATGTGCGGCTGCTCTGACCGTCCACGTGCATGGTGCACGCACCGCACAACCCTGCACCGCAGCCGAATTTTGAACCTTTCAGCTTGAAGGTGTCGCGTATTACCCACAGCAGGGGAGTGTCGGGCGGATCCTCAGCGGTAACGGGTTTGCCATTGAGTTCAAATGTAATCATAGCCGGGGAGTTCCACTACGTTGAGGTACCGGTGGATCTTGGCATATGCTTCAGTTGTGAAATGTCGAAATATTTACATTCCCATGCGGATCCGGATTCCGGCTGGAGATGGTGATGTATAGAGTGCATCCCGATCCCGGAAGCTGGATAGATGAGCTGGATGAGGCTCTGGTGAAGCATATCCGCCGGCAGATGCGGCGTCTGACGTACCAGGACGGCGACATCCTGTGCCCGACCTGGCAACCGGTCAAAGGGGTATACGAAATCTACAGCGGCGCGGTAAAGCTGATCGCGGCGTCGGCGGACGGCCGTGAAATGATTATCAACGTGATTCACGCCGGCCACACCATGAACGAATCCCTGCTTATTGCCGACAGGCTTCTGACCGGCTCAAGCGCCGTTTGCGTGGGTGAAACCGAGGTGGGATTGCTGCCGGCGGATGATTTCCGCAAACTACGTGTTGACTATCCGGAAATCAACGCCCACCTGGCCCGGCGCCTGGCCATGCGGAATATGGCAACGTCTAACCAGCTGATTGACGCGTCCCTGCACCGGCTTGAACTGCGCTTAGCGTTTCTGATTTATACCTACGCCCGCCCTGACGAAGACGGCGGCACCTGGCTTAATTTCACCCAGGATGATCTGGCCAACATGTCCGGCGTCTCCAGACAGTCGATCAGCCGCATTATCCGCGCCTGGGACGACGAAGGCCTGATCGAACTGGGCTACGGGCGCCTCAGGATTCCGGATTTCCCAAAGCTGCTGAAGGCCGCGGACCCCCGCTAGACACCCCCTGCAGTCAGTCTGCGCACCCGGTCAATTGTCTGGTTTTTGACACTCATTCCGAGGATCACCCTGTTTTAATATCCCGCATTTCCATACCCGGGACGGGGAAGAGAACCGGAAATGTATGAAGACAACTTTCTCAGTGGGGTCAGAGTTGCGCAACTGGCAACAGGCACAGCCTCAACCGCGGCCTGCGAGGCGATAGACCTGGCCGGCCAGATGGCGCTGCAGCTTGGCGCTGAGGTGTTAGTTGATGCGCACTTCGCAACCGACAATAACTTTGTGTCGCGTGGCAAAGTCAAACTTACCGAAGACCCTGCAGCATGGCTGGCATCCGACACCGTGCATTTTGCGCTGTCCGCGGATCCCGCAACGGCGCAGGGCGCTGAACACGCCAATGTGGTGACGGTTAACGCTGACCCGCTCTGTAATGAAGCTGTACTGTTTGCCGATTCAGGGCTTGCGGATCTGTTGGGCGATCCGGCAAGCGCACCGATCATTCCGACGGGGTCGTACGGTGCGGGCACGGCGGCCTATGGGATTCTGGCTGCGCTGGCGGCACTGGTGGCGCTGCGGCGGCGCTATGGGGTTGGCGATACAGCGGCGGTTGATGCCGCCGGCGTGCTTGGCTGGGTGAACTGGAAAGCCGCGGCAGCCGGTGTGATGGGTAAAGATATCCACCGCCAGGGTGATAACGCTGAATGGCCCGTCATTCCCTGCAAGGATGGTTATGCGGCCCTGGTCTATCAGGAACGGGACTGGCCGAACCTCGTCTCGATGGTGGGTGATAAAGGTCTGGAAGATGAGCGCTTCAGCAACTTCGCCGGCCGCGAAGCAGCCCGGTCGGACTATATGGAGATCATCAGGCGTTGGGCGGCGGGTTTGACCAAAAGCGAGATCAACGCCGCGTTCCTGGAGTATGACATTCCAGCCGCTCCGGTGATGGACGCAAAAGACCTATTGAACGATCCGCTTCTCAACCACCGCCAGGCCTTTCGCCGCCAGGCTTTTAAAGAGGCCGCGGATGGCGGGCAACATGCCGTCACGCCCAGACTCGCGCACCGCGTGATTCATAGATCAAGCGAGGCAACTGCCTCACCCGACGCGGATGCGTCCCTGCCTTTGTCAGGATTCCGCGTTCTGGATCTGGGAATCATTACCGCGGGCGCCGGTGTTTCGGCGTTGCTCGCCGATCTCGGTGCGGAAGTTATCAAGGTTGAGTCGCATACTTATCCCGACCCTTTTCGACGCTGGGCCGGTCAGGCTGTGTCCCCGCTGTTCAAGTGCAACAACCGCAACAAATATGCGGTTGCACTTGATCTGAAGAATCCGGCTGACAAGGGTAAGTTCCTGGAGTTGGTCGCCCAGGCTGACGTGGTGGTGGAGAACTTTCGCCGCGGGGTGCTGGAACGGTTAGGTTTAGGATACGACAGTCTGCGGGCGGCTAATCCGCGGATTATGCTGGCATCCATATCGGGGCAGGGTCTAACCGGCCCCGGATGCGGCTCGAGTAGTTTTGGTTCTACCCTGGAAGCATCTTCAGGTTTTTCCGCCCACATTTCATACGCTGACGGCGCGCCTTACATCACCGGCCGTAACGTCAACTATCCCGATCAAACGGTGGTCTTGTATGCGGCGGCGGTGATCACTGCGGCACTGTCCAGCGCCAACCGGGGTATGCAGTTGGACGTATCTCAACGGGATGTCGCGGTCTTTCTGGCGGGTGGGGAAATCGAACGGGCTTCATCCGGGCGGGAAGCGGATGCCCGGGACAACGGCCGGGCTTATCTGTCCCGCGATAACCGGTGGGTGGCCTTCCAGCCCAGCCCGGAAGTGTGCGATTCCATTGGCGCATCGAACCTGGAGGAATGGTGCCGGACCCAGGACGCTGCGGACCTGGTGAGAAAACTGCGTGATTCAGGTTGCGGCGCGGCGGTGGTGCGGTCCGGCTCGGATATGTATGCCCATTTTGCCAGGCAGGACATTTTTTCCCGCAGCCCGGACGGTGCGCTGGTTAAAGGATTCCCTTTTCAGCTTGATCAACATCCCATGTCGGTGCGTCTGAACTCCCCTGAAGTGGGGGAGCACACGACCCAATTCTGCACATCCAAGTGATTGGCGCTTCCGGAAAATACCTCTTAGGTATTCTGTTTCTGGTCTCGGTATTCAACTACCTGGACCGGCAGGTGCTCTCCATCGTTCAAGAGTCCGTTAAGCTGGACCTGGGTCTGTCGGACTCACAGCTTGGTTATCTGGCGCTGGCATTCGGTATCACCCACGCGCTGCTGGCGCTGCCGATCGGCCGGGTTGCCGATACCTTGCTGTCCAGAAAAACCGTGCTGGTGGGATGTCTTACAGTCTGGAGCAGCATGACGGCGGTTTGCGGCGCCGCTTCCTCTTTCGTACAGCTGTTAATGGCACGTATCGGCGTCTCCGCCGGTGAAGCAGGCGTTACCCCCACCACCTATTCGATGATCTCCGACAAGTTTCCGATGCGTTACCGGGCGACCGCCATCTCGGTGTGCAGTGCCGGAATCCCGGTGGGGGTGATGCTGTCCTTGTTTCTCGGCGGCTTGCTGACCGAGGCTGTTGGCTGGCGCATGACTTTTGTTCTATTCGGCGTGCCCGGACTGGCGCTGGCGCTGTTAATTGCGCTGACTGTACAAGCCCCCCAACGCGGCGAAGCGGATGGCATCAAGGAGGTCAAAAAAGCACCGTTCTGGGCGTCGTTTTTTCATCTGTTTTCAACCCGGACCTTCGTCCTGGTGGTGCTGGGTTCCGCGTTCAAATCCATCGCCGCTAATGGCACCGCACAGTGGATGCCGTCGTTCTACATGCGCAAATTTGATTTAAGCGCAGCCGACGTCGGCGTCACCTTTGGACCCGTGATCGGGGTACTCGGCTTGATCAGCATGCTGGTAGCCTCCTACGCGGCTGACAAATTGGGCACCCGGGATCTGCGCTGGTATCCATGGATTATCGCCGGGACTTTATTTCTGGTCTTTCCGTTTAAGGTGGCGTCACTGTATGTGGACATTTACTGGTTGTCGCTTGCCCTGTTTGCGGTAACGGCGTTGACGGGTAATGCCATGCTCGGCATCTCCAATGCCATGATTCAGAGCACGGCACCCGTGCATATGCGGGGCATGGCCTCAGCTTCAAAAACGTTAGCCTTGAGTTTTATCGGCTACGGCCTGGGCGGCGCCATGGTAGGGATGTTGAGCGACCTGTTCGGCGCCGGGAATTCCGCAGCCGGTCTGGAAATGGCTTTGCTCGTGGTATCCATCACCTACCTGATTGCCGGTGGTTTGTTTGTTATGAGCAGCTATTCGTTCAAGCAGGATTACGATGATGCAAAAACCGAGTCAGGGGTGCCGGCGTAATCCGTAGATTGTTAAAAATTTGACAGTCTCCAATACACGCAGGCGATAGCCTCTCCCAGCACCCACCGTGTGGGAAAAATCTGGAGAGAGAAAATGAAAGCAGGAAACGTTTTATGCGCTGCGTTGCTATGCGCCGCGGCAGCGTCCGGTGTTTGGGCGGAAACCGCCCGGGAAAGACTGATTGAAGAGGTTGTGGTTACCGCAACCAAGAAGAGTGTTGTTGAAAATGTGCAGGATGTGCCGATTGCAATCACCGCCATTGGTGAATCGCAGATGGATGCACTGAAATTCAAGGATCTGTCAGACATTGCGTTTCTGGCCCCCAATGCAAACCTGCAACCCATCACTACCCAGGGTACGGCGTTTTTCAGCATCCGCGGGGTGACACCGACCAGCTCCATACTGTCGGTAGACCCTACCGTTGGCGTGTTTGTTGACGGCGTTTACAACCCAACCGGACAAGGCACCGTCTTCGACAACTTCGACCTGGCCAGTATCGAGATTCTGCGGGGGCCGCAGGGGGTGTTGCAGGGCCGCAACGTTGTTGGCGGCGCGGTGCTGGTCACCACCAAAAAGCCCACAGACGAGTTCGAGGCGGATCTGCGCATCCGCGGTGATTCGGGCTTTCGCGGCACCGGTGAAGACATCACATTCAGCGGCACTGTCACCGGTCCCCTTGCACAAGGGCTTAACGGAAAGCTGGCGGTATACCGCAACGATGACGGCGGCTGGTTTGAAAATGAATTTGATGGTTCAGACTGGGGCGAAAATGAAGTCACTATTCTGCGTGGCGCATTGTCCTGGGATGCCTCGGAAGCGGTGAATTTCCTGGTGCAGTATGAATACTTCGACCAGGACGGCACCGGTCTGATCAACCAGTCGCACCAGCGGCAGGATAATCGTCCGCGTCCCGACGGCAGCGGCGGTTTTTTTGACAAAGGCGAATTGGATTTTGCAACGGAAATGGTTGGCAGTTGCGTTGGATTCGAAGTGGGTCCAACCTGTGACGAGCTGGATCACTTTTTTGAGCAGCGTGTTGATTCCATCACCTTTACCACGACTATCGATGTGGCATTCGGCGATGGCACCATCACCAATATTTTTGGATGGCGTGATCTGGAACAGAGGTCCCAGGGTGACATTGACGGCACTCCGTCCGCGACGTTTCCGGCGTGGGGGGGTAACGATGTTGAACACTGGAGCAATGAGCTTCGTTACTTCGGGACGTTCGGCAGCGTTGACCTCACCACAGGCCTCTACTACCTGGATGTAGAACTGGCGAGTGAAACAAACCAGTCCTTGCGGCTCAACGACGTGCCTACCTGGATGAACCGCAGCGGCGGGGGTACCCAGGATTCGGAAACATGGGGTGTCTTTGCGAACGCAGACTGGTCAGTCTCCGAGTCTGTCACGTTGTCCGCGGGTTTACGCTGGACTGAAGAGGAGAAATCCACTGCAAGTCATGCGCTGAATAACAACCGCGCGTTCGGAGGATCCCAGGTGTTCATAGGCTGCGGTTTTGTTGTCGGCGACGGTACCTGCACGATAGATCTGGACAACAGTGACGACTGGAGCAATTTGTCTTTCCGCGGCGGAGTGACCTGGGACGTCAGCGACACCGCCATGCTGTACGGCTCCGTATCGAGGAGTTTCCGCGCGGGTAACTTCAATTTGCGCCGCTCCAACGTGGGTGATGATCGAATACCCGTGGATGAAGAACGCATGGATCAGATTGAGGTGGGTTTGAAGTGGGATGTTAATGATCGTCTCCGCATGAACACCGCCTTCTTTGTTCTGGAAGCCACCGACCTGCAACGGGTAGCGCTTGCTGCGGATCTGTCGCAAACGTCCGACAACGTGGCTAAAGCACGTTTTATAGGCCTGGAACTGGATGGGCGGGTGCTTATCGCGGATTCCCTGACTCTAACCTACGCGATTGGCATGAATGATGGTGAATACAAGGAAGTAGAGGCGGATCTTAACTCTGACGGCGTGATCGACCAGACGGATTTTGGCCTGGAGCTGCCGAATACACCTGAACTGATGTACAACTTGGGAATTCTGCACGATCTCCAGATAGGCGACTTCAACCTGTCATCGCAATTGCTTTACACACACCGGGACAGCGTGTTTAACAATGACAATACCGCAAGCCGGGGCACCGTTGACACGCTGGACCTTAACTTTGCCTTATCACCGAATGAAGGCAGTTGGGAACTTTCCGTGTACGGCCGTAACATCACCGATCATGCAATCTATACCCAGAGTACGGAAATTAACCTGCCGGATGGTGCGCACCTTGCCGGGCTCATGAAGGGGCGCCGCATTGGTGTTGAGTTCCGGTACTTTTTTAACTGACCGCGCGGGGGCAGCACGGCACACCCGTGAGGCGGTAGGCAGTCCATGCGTTTAGGTGCTTTGTTGGGGCCCATCGAAGACGGCGGCAACCCGGGAACGCTTGTTGAACAGGCAATGTCCCTGGAGGCCGCGGGCTTCGAAAGCCTGTGGAGTTCCCAGGCGATGGGCCGTGGCTTCATGAAGCTGGACCCTTTTGTCAGTCTGGCAGCCGTAGCAACTAACGTGGCGGATATCGAAATAGGTACAGCGATCCTGCAGGTTCCGCTGTATCACCCAATGGATCTGGCGCACCGTATATTCTCCCTGCAGCAACTCAGCGGTAACCGGTTGATCATAGGAGTGGGGGCCGGCTCCACCGCAGATGACTACCGTGCCTATGATCGGGATTTTGCCGCCCGCTTTCACACCTTCGATCAGACAGTTGCGCAACTGCGCCGCATTCTGGAAACCGGTGGAAATGAGGAGAGTGATCTGACGCCCTGGCCAAGTGTGCGGGGTGGTCCGCCGCTGTTTTATGGTACGTGGGGTAAGGGTGTGGTCGCGGCAGCGGAGGCATATGACGGCTGGATCGCATCCGGCATGCACCGTACAACTGACGAAGTCTGTGCCGCTCTGCAGGTGTACCGCGCCGCAGGCGGCGGCCGGGCGATGGTGTCCACGTTATGGATGAACGCAACCACGGACCTGGGTGAGTTACGCGAGCGGCTGGGCAGACTTGCAGCCGCGGGCTTCGACGATGCCATTGTCTATTTCCTGCCGGGAGCCCCCACACCGGAAGCTGTGAGAAAACTGGTGCCGTGAAGCGCTCATTGGTGCTGACCGCTTCGCTTGGCGTGTGCGGCGCAATATTGGTGACGCTCCTGGTGCTGTTTCTGCTGCCTGAATTTGCGATCCGTGTGCAGGGCCAGCCGGCTGTTCACAGCCCGCAGTGCCCGCGCGCTGCAGACCGGGATGGGAACATCTATCAGGCGGTGAAGATTGGTGAGCTCTGCTGGTTCGTATCAAACCTGCGCACACAACACTATCGGGACGGCACGCCGATCAAAGACACCCATACGATCGACATTGACACCCATGGTGTGCTGTATCGATTTGAACATGTGGTCCATCCATCCGGTCTTTGCCCGTCAGATTGGCGCGTGGCCAGCGACAATGATTTCAAAAAACTGGAGCGCGCGGTTGGTCTCGACAGCAGGCAGATTGAGCAAACAGGCTGGCGCGGCAACGGCGCAGTCAGCCGTGTCTTGAAGCAGTATGACACGGCGTTCTCCTGGTCGGATGCCGAAAAGCAGCGGGTGAATGCATCGGGGTTTTCCTTTACCGCATCCGGCGCTGCATACCAGGGCCGCGTCAGTGGCGTGAATCGATTCGGCGACCTGTGGACCAGCTCCGAGCATGATGCGCAGACAGCAATATACCGTTCGGTGTTCTGGATTTCCGTCACGTCACCTTTTCGGGGCGACGTCGAGAAGATACGCAGAGCGCCGGTGTCGAAGGAATGGGGGTTCTCGGTGCGGTGCGTTACTGAGGCGAGTGGCTTGTGAAAGCGGAGAAAGCCCGGGTGACCAGCGACGCCGTTTCAACAGCCGCCGTTTATTTTGATGTACGAAGCGGATGGTTGACGACGATAGCTTTCGCATGGCCCAGCGGTTTTAGCGCGTGCTCAACATTAGAAGGCACCACAGCAACATCACCTGGCCCGGCAACCTGCGTTTCGTCACCTATTGTAATTTCCAGAGAACCCTCGGTGATGTTCCATACCTCTTCGTTCATGTGTTTATGCATGGGTATAGCGCCTGCATCAGCGTCAATTGTGTAGTGCATGAAACTCATGTTTTCCGAATGAAAGAACTTTCCAACCCATCCTGGAATATCGCCGGTGAAGTTTGGCTTTTTGGTGCTGACAAAAGGCATTAGCAGCCTCCCGAAGACAGTTTTCAGCATCTTAGGACCTCAACTTAAGTTCAGGTCAAGCGATTTTCACCATGGAAATCCTGTAAACTGCGGTGGATGTGGCGTGCTGTTCACGTGGCTGCATAAAACAACGGAGAAAATGTGCCATGTTTGAAAAGCATCTAGTTAAACCCTTCCGGAAATTGCGCGAGCAGCGCTTTTTCCGGCAGAGTTCAAGAAAGGATGTTTTTTCCTACATCTATCGCACCAATAAGTGGGGTTGCGACGAATCAAGGTCCGGCAAAGGGTCCGATTTAGCCATCACTCAAACCCTGCGCGAAGCGCTGCCGGCGGCGCTTGAAGATCTGGGTGTTTCCTCAATCGTAGATCTGCCCTGTGGTGACATGAATTGGATTACCCAGATTGATCTGTCCCAGTATCGCTACGTAGGTGCGGATATCGTGGCTGAACTTATTGAAGCCAATCGCCGCGCGTATCCTGATCTTGAGTTTATTCGGCTCGATATTTGCGAGGAGAAAATACCTCAGGCTGATCTGGTGCTGTGCCGGGACTTGTTTGTGCACTTGTCGTTCAGTGATATCGAGGTTGCAATGAACAATGTGTTTTCCTCACCGCTGCGCTACCTCGCATGCACTACATTTCCGAAAATTGAAGAGAACCAAGACAAACTGACCGGCAACCATCGTAAGTTGAACATGGCTATCGAACCTTTCCGCCTAGGCGAGCCAATGCTCATGATTGACGATGATCCGCGAATCGATAAATTTCTCGGTGTGTGGAAAGTCGAAGGTGAAGAAGCCCGGGGATATCCAACACCCAGTGCCTAACGAATCGCGCACGCAGAATAAAACTGCCTGGGGGTGCACAAGATTTCACCACGTTCCAGGATGCTTCGATCAGCTTAAAGGCAGCGCTCGGGAGAATCTGCTATTTGATCCAGACGTGCGTTGAGGCTTTTCAGAAACAGAGGAATTACTTCCTGGTGCTTTAGCAGATGGGCCGTGTGAAACGCGCCCTGTAATCCTGACAAAAACAGGAGACTTTCCCTGGACGCTACTTTTTTAGGGAGACCGGCTTGCACCAAATTCTGCTCAAACCATCCCAAATAAGTCTGGTAAACCGCAGGCACTTCGTTGTGAAACTCATCTCCCAGCTCCAGAAGCATATCAATGTTAAGCCCGGCGATCGGGCATCCCCATTCAACATAGTTTGTCGCGCGTTTCCCTATGTGATCAAAGAAAACTCTGAGCCTGTCCATGGGGGACAGCTCCTCCAGGGACTGAAATGTTTCCTTCAGCACGGCATCACAGTGCGACAATACCGCCGTTGCTAACTCCCCTTTGGTTTTGAAGTAGTAGTACAGGTTGCCCTGGTTCATATCCGAGGCAGCCGCAATCTCCGCCAGAGAAACTCTCATGTAGCCTCTCTGGTGAAACAGCTCAGATGCTCTTTCAACAACAAGTGTTTTTTTGTTTTGTCCCTTCATTGAGAGGGTTCCAAACGCAATGTCTTTTCTAAATGTTTTTCTAAGTTGGTTAACCAACTTTTTATAACAATAATTACGTCATTGCGAATGTTCAACGTCTGGAGGAAGCGACCCAATGACAATTTCCGGTGAGTGCTTTTGCGGAAAGATCTCCTTTGAGATCGATGGTGTGCTGGGAGAAACGACATCGTGCCATTGTTCCCGTTGCCGCAAGGCTTTCAGTTCCCAAGCCTCAGCGGCCGCGAATGTAGACCCTGAGCGGTTCAGATGGGTAAGTGGAGAAGACCTTCTTACCTCATACGTCGGCGAGCACGGATTTGGTATCAGCTTCTGCGGTAATTGTGGGTCAACGCTGTGCACAACCTTTCAAGGCTGCGTCTACCAGATCACCCTGGGTTGCGTTAACGGGGATCCAGGTGTAAGCATAGATAGACACATCTTTGTCGGTTCCAAAGCATCATGGGAAATCATTCCGGAGGGTGTTTTAGCTTTTGAACAGGGACCGACTGATCAATGATTGATCGAGGTTTCTCATACGGTGTATGCAGCATATATTCAGCACTCTTACCTTGGCCATGTTCGTGTGCTTTTGTAGGGATACTTGTCGAAGGCTGCTTGAGCGCAAGTATCATAGATCGACTTTTCTTTTACACAATCTTGGAAGAATCCTCTCCAGGAGTTTTTCGGATGTTTCGACGCAATCGGGAATAGGACCGTGCGTCTCCAATCTCTAGTACTGTCGGAAAGTTCGACAACCTTGAAGACTGCCTCGTCCCGCCCCAACGCGTTAAAATTCTGCGCAATCCTTGGCAGAGGCACCCCCAAACGAGTTTCCTCTCCCGGATCGTATTGATACCGATAAAGCGCTTGTGTGTAGTATGTTACGAAACCGTTTTTCTTAAAGACCCAAAGCGCATACCCATCGTGAGGCGTACCAACAAACCAAAGTGCAATCCAAGGCACTCCCCCGGAGTTGACTGACAAGCTAAACCCGCCACTACCCCCGTAGACGATCTGCACTTCATCCCACTCAAAGTCGGTGAAATCTTGCAAGCAAATCGCCACGTCGTCGCCGGAAACAATCGCCGTATCAACGGCATTCCGGAACGGTACCAGAAATGAAGCTTCACGGGTTCCGCTGCTTGCGCAGTAGACCGCATAACCAGCCATTGTTAACAATAAGAGTCTTACTGCTACGTTTGGCTGCACCTGGTAACTCGCCACACCTGTCCCGATCTTTTTAGTCTCGCATATGCAGGCTGGCTTGCACCAGGCTGCCTGGGGTCGATTTTGCTGCTTCACATTTCGAAGTGGAACGGCAGTTTTCTCGTTAGCTGGCGTTCACAGTTCCATTCCGGCTTTTGTATCGAAGTGACAACCTAGAAGAAAAATACGAGGCGTAACTACTTCACCAGACCTCAATCCCAATAGCGCGACGTATGCCACACATGTTAGGCACATTAAGCTGCCGGAAAAAGAGTTGGCGAGGTTAGAAAAAGCCCACATTGATATCTGTGACGAGGAAGCCTAATCCGGTTGCCAGAAATCCATATCAAGTAAGCGTTTGTAGTCTTGGCGCAGACTTAGGATGTCGTCGTCAAAGACAGATACCATGTGCCGCATAGCTGAGATGCAGGCTTCTTTTTTCACGCCAGTTACCCAGGCCATTCTCTCATAGTAGTACCGTTGGAGTTCTTTCGCCTCGGCTGGCTCGGGCGGAGTGAATAGAAACGCCAAATCAGATGCTAACGCTCGATCGTTGTGAGTAATCGCCGCGACAAGATATGCCGGCACGTAAAATTGCAATCCCTGTGAATCAAGGTAGCTCAATGCAATGCTGCATTCTTTTAGCTCATCTAGTGGTAAATCTTGCCAGCGTTCGACATGTAAGTCCCTGTTCTTCGTAATGTCTTCGAGTATTTGTTTGTCTGATTCCCAGCTCCCATCTACTGACATTGCAGCCCGCAGGCCTAGGTGGCGAGGAAATTCTACGTCTTCAAAAGCCGAACTTATCGCCTGAACCGTCTCTTTGGCATCCATGATTTTGGGTTGAGTATTCGATCCGTCGGACTAAAGATCATATCTCAAGCCGCACAGGAACGAATAAACGTTTTGAATTTCCTATTGCCCAGTCTAATTGTTAGTGTGGCAAGGGGTTAGTGGCCTACTGTTCCGAGCGGCTGTCGCGTCGTCTGGTTGAAGGAAATATGAAATTATAGAATTTGCCAATATCATATTTCCGCAAGAAGCTCGTTCTTGGCTCGGAGACCTGAGCAACCGCCAGCGGCAGACATTCAGAGTAGTCGTATATCACCCCATTCAACTCTTGTTTGAACACTATAGGTGAGCATATCTGCGCCGTCAGCGTATGGAGAGATGACCTGCCTCAAGTCTTCTAAAAGTTCTTTGAGTCTGCCCCCCAATTTCGAAGGCGCGAATGTGTCCCGCGAAAACTGGCAATGAATGAAATCTTCATCGCTCTGTGAGATTTTGTGCTCGAAGGAAACTTCACCTTTCAACGTCAACCACTTCCTGTGACGCTGCATCTTGTTCGCAAAGATCGAGTCTTTTGCGCCGGGTTCATATCTTTCGCTTTTGAGATCGAAAATCCACTTGCTCGAAAAAGGAGATTGGTGCAGGTTATTGTGCTGGCTGCTGATCGCAGCGCATACTAACGCTTCAACTATGGAAGACTTAGAGCACGTTAATCAGCGAATAGCTGCAAACACACTATCTTTGTCTGGGTCTGAAATACCGGATTCCGCACGTGATTGGGCATTCGGGCGCTCTTTAGAGGGTGCTTCCGAGTGGGAACTCATTAACAACATTGGCCTTGTTCCATCGGACGCTAAGTCCGTAATGGAAGCATTTAGTAACATCAAGAATGCGGAGATTGGCAGGGAGGCGATGAAGCCGTATCTCGACGAAATATGTAGCCGCCTTTCATCTGGCGACGACGATTTGATGGGTCTTGCCGTGCTGATGGAGCAGGCACATGATACAGAAGTCGATGCCTACAATCTGCGTGTGGCACAAGCTCTTACGGGTGTGAGTAAGGCCGCACACACAGTGCTCGAAGCTCACCGAGCAACTCGGCTAGAGGGCAAGACAATCTCTAGAACCCTAGATACAGGGTTAGCTGCAGATGTACCTGAGTGGTATCGAGAAAACCTGGTGAGAATGTGTAGCACTCGCGAAGAGCGGGCCTTGGCCCTGCAAGAAAAGGTCGAATATGAAATTGTCGTTAATGATGTAGGCGATGGTTTGGCAACTACCCATAAGAGACCTATAAAACGATCGCAAGATGGCAACCAAGAGGAAGCAAATGATTAAGCGAAGCTTAAGCTTGTGTGCGGTTGTCGCCAGCTTGTAGTCAATGAATGCATCCGCGTGTAGCCGACGTTCAGTTTTAGGACTTTCTCGCTTGGGATGGTGGATTCGGCGGAGTGGATTATTCGCATCAGGCTATTCGCCCTCACCCTCAGGCTGTTCCGATTAGCAGAGGGGCAGGGATTATTCGCATTGGCCTATTCGCCCTCACCCTCAGGCTGTTCCGATTAGCGGGGGGGCAGGGATTATTCGCATCGGCCTATTCGCCCGATGCTCACCCTCCGGGTTGCGCGCGGCGCGTTCGCGCCGTGCTCATGCTCTACGCTCCCTATGGGTCGCTTCGGGTCGAACCAAAGGGCTCTCATCAAGTCCTACCCTTCCGTGAAATTAACAAAGGCCCCAAATGGGGCCTTTGCTAATTTGGCGGAGGGGCAGGGATTCGAACCCTGGGATGTTTTACCATCGCTGGTTTTCAAGACCAGTGCTTTCGACCACTCAGCCACCCCTCCGAAGGATTAGGCACTCTAATGGAATGTTGACAGGATTCAAGCCTCTGACGCGGAATTCTGCGAGCGGTTTGCCGGCGGGCTGACGGTTTTATTCCTGGAAGCCCTGGGGGTATTTGCTCTGCCAGCGCCAGGCGTCTTCACACATGCGGTGCAGGTCGTATTCCGCCTCCCAGCCCAGTTCGTCACGGGCTTTGCTGGGGTCGGCGTAGGACACCGCGGCGTCACCCGGGCGCCGGTCGGTGATTTCAAAAGGAATGCTGACGCCGCTGGCCTGTTCAAACGCGCGCACCGCATCCAGCACGGAATAGCCCTGGCCTGTGCCCAGGTTGTGGACGGTCAGTTTGGGTTTGTCGCGCAGGAATTCCAGCGCTTTCATATGGCCGCGCACCAGGTCCACCACGTGGATGTAGTCGCGTATGCCGGTGCCGTCCGGGGTAGGGTAGTCGTCGCCGAATACGTTTAACTTTTCCCGGCGGCCTACCGCTACCTGGCTGATAAAAGGCATCAGGTTGTTGGGGATATCGTTGGGGTCTTCACCAATTTCACCGCTGGCATGGGCGCCCACCGGATTAAAATAGCGCAGTAAAGAGATCCGCCAGGTGGGGTCCGCGGCAAACAGGTCCTGCAGTACCTCTTCCACCATCAGCTTGGTGCGCCCGTACGGGTTGATGGCGCCGGTTGGCGCGCTTTCGGTTATCGGCATCTGTTCCGGCAGGCCGTAAACGGTAGCGGAACTGGAAAACACCAGGGTTTTGCAGCCGGCCTGGTGCATGGCTTCCACCAGGCGCAGGGTGCCGTTCATATTGTTGTCGTAGTACTTGACCGGCACCTCGGTGGATTCACCTACTGCCTTGAGGCCGGCAAAATGCATTACCGCATCTATGTTGTGTTCAGCAAAAATAGCCGCCAGGCAATCGCTGTCGCGGATGTCCCCCTGCACAAAGGTCAGCGCTTTCTGGGTGATGCGCTGCACCGCTTCGACACTGGCCATGCTGCTGTTGCTCAGGTTGTCCAGCACCACTACCTGCCTGCCCGCGCTCAATAATTCCACACACATGTGGCTGCCGATGTAGCCGCTGCCGCCGGTGACTAAAATGGTTTCAGGGTCAGTGCTCATGTGGGTTGTTACTTCAGGTTGTGGGCAACATCAACGTCGTAGAACTGCTTGTACCACTTAACAAATTCCGCAATGCCCACTTCTATGGGCGTGTCCGGGGCGTACTGCATGTCTTTAATCAGGTCATCCACATTGGCAAAGGTATCCGGGACGTCGCCGGGCTGCAGCGGCAACAGATTTTTCTTCGCTTCGATGCCCAGGGTTTGTTCCAGTACGTCTATATAGCGCGACAGGTTAACGGGATTGTTACTGCCGATATTGTACAGGCGGTACGGCGCGGCAGCGGTGGCCGGGTCGGGCTGTTTCGGGTCCCAGTCAGGGTCCGGGGTGGCCACTTTGTCAAGGGTTCGGACTATCCCCTGTACAATGTCGTCAACGTAGGTGAAATCCCGGGTGTGATTGCCGTGGTTGAACACGTCAATCGGCTCACCGGCGAGGATTTTGCGGGTGAACAGAAACAGCGCCATGTCCGGACGCCCCCACGGACCATAGACGGTGAAAAAGCGCAGGCCGGTGCAGGGGATGCCGAACAGGTGGGCATAGGTATGCGCCATCAGCTCGTTGGACTTTTTGGTGGCGGCATACAGGCTTACCGGGTGATCCACGCCGTCGTGCACCGAAAACGGCATGTTCTCGTTGGCGCCGTAGACCGATGAGGTGGAGGCGAATACCAGATGATCGGTGCCCAGGTGGCGGGCGCACTCCAGGATGTTCAGAAATCCGGTCACGTTGGCGTCTATGTAGGCTTGGGGATTCTCCAGGGAATAACGCACCCCGGCTTGCGCCGCCAGGTGCACTATGCGGTCCGGCTTGCTGTCGGCGTAGGTGCCGCGCAGCGCGTCAGCGTCCTTAATGTCCTGCTGGTGAAACTCAAATCCATCACGCGCGGTCAGCCGGTCCAGGCGCGCCTGCTTTAGAGAGACGTCGTAGTAATCGTTGAGGTTGTCCACACCGACCACGGTGTCACCCCGGTCCAGCAGGGCGTGAGACAACGTGCTGCCGATAAAACCGGCGGCGCCGGTCACCATTACCTTCATAGCTGCCATTACAGTCTTGCGCTCACTTTGTCCCTGGGCAATATATGTTTTACGTCAAACAGCACATGCTGGGGTTTGGCGAACGCAGCAATACCGTCATACCCCAGCGTTTTGAACTGCTCGTGCGCCACGGCCAGCACAATGGCATCGTAGTGGTTTTGTTGGGGCTCCTGCACCATGGTTACCCCGTAAGCCTGTACCGCCGCGGCGGCATCGACCCACGGGTCGTATACCTCCACATTGTTGTGGTAAGTGCCCAGCGCATGAATCAGGTCCACCACCTTGGTGTTGCGCAGATCCGGGCAGTTCTCTTTGAAAGCCAGGCCCATCACCAGCACGTTAGCCTGCACGGGGTTTATCGCCTGCTTGGCCATCAGCTTGATGACCCGTTCGGCAATATGTTCACCCATGTTGTCGTTAATGCGGCGGCCGGCGAGAATCACCTCCGGGTGATAACCCACCGCCTGTGCCTTGTGGGTGAGGTAGTAGGGGTCCACGCCGATACAGTGGCCGCCGACCAGCCCGGGCCGGAACGGCAGAAAATTCCACTTGGTGCCCGCCGCCTGCAGCACCTCGTCGGTGTCGATTTCCAGGCGTTCAAAGATCATGGCGAGTTCGTTTATCAGCGCGATGTTCAGATCGCGCTGAGTGTTTTCAATCACCTTGGCGGCTTCCGCCACGCGGATACTACTGGTCTTATGGGTTCCGGCGGTGACAATGCTGGCGTACAGGGCGTCGACATAGTCCGCCGTGTCCGGCGTGGAGCCGGAGGTCACCTTCAGAATCGTCGGCAGCCGGTGCTCTTTGTCCCCGGGATTGATGCGCTCCGGGCTGTAGCCGGCATAAAAATCCCGGTTTAACTTCAAACCGCTGTGCTGCTCAATTTCCGGCACACACACTTCCTCGGTGGCGCCGGGAAATACAGTGGATTCGTACACCACCACGTCACCGGCTTTGATGACCTTGGCGATGGTACGGCTGGCGGCCAGCAAAGGCTGCATGTTCGGTTGGTTGCTGGCGTCAATTGGCGTGGGGACGGTGACAATGTAGGTGTTGCAGCCGGCAATATCCTCCAACCGGTCGCTGAAGGTCAGTTGTTTTGCCCTGCAGAAATCGTCCGCTTCCACCTCAAAGGTGCTGTCGTTGTGCCGGCGCAGCGCTTCCACCCGCGGGGCGCTGATGTCATAACCGGTGGTGGGGTATTTGCAGCCGAATTCGATGGCCAGCGGCAGGCCTACATAGCCCAGGCCGATTACGGCAATGCGTGCTTCTTCAATCTGGTGCAAACGACTGTCCCTGGTTGCGCGGAGAAAAGTCGGAACGCGCCGGTATCCACCGGCGGTCCAAGTACTTATTATGCCTGATTCATTCCTCAAAAATTGTGCGCACGGCGTCTGTTTTCGGGAAAATTTGTTGGAAAGTTGTATAAATTACATGACGTTACAACTTATTCACCCATATACCTTTAAAATGTCAGGTTGGCCTTCGCTGCAATTTTGCGGCCAAGTTGCCGTGAAAGTGTTAACGTTGCAATTGTAAGTGCATTTGCCAGGACAGCAGGTGCAACATATACGCTGCTGATGCATGGCATAGAACCGTAGCACCCGGCGTATCAGCTAAAAGACCAGGTAAGGCGAATGTACGAAGAACACTTTGGGTTAACCCGTAAACCCTTCCAGCTGTCACCGGACGCACGGTTTTTCTTTCCCAGTGCGGAGCACCAGCGCGCCTTATCCTTTCTGCAATACGGCATTAATCAGGGTGACGGGTTTATTGTCATCACCGGCAACGTGGGCACCGGCAAGACCACCCTGGTACAAACCCTGCTGGAAAATCTGGATGACGATGAGCTGACCATCGGCAACATTGTCACTCCCAACCTGCAGGAAGAAGATCTGCTGCGGGTAGTGGCGGATTGTTTTGACATCAAATTTGAAGACCGCACCAAGGCACAGTTGCTGAAGGAGCTGGAACATACCTTCCAGCAGCAGGCCCAGGCCAACCGCCGTGTGCTGCTGATTGTCGACGAGGCGCAGAATATCCCGCCGCGTTCGGTGGAAGAGCTGCGCATGCTGTCCAACTTCCAGTTGGACGGCAAACCGCTGATTCAGATTTTTCTGCTCGGCCAGCAGGAGTTCCGCAGTACGCTGCTGTCGGAAGGTTTTGAACAACTGCGCCAGCGTATCATCGCCACCTATCATCTGAACCCGCTGAGCGAAGAAGAAACGCGCACCTACATCGAACACCGCCTGCAGGTGGCGGAGTACGAGGGCCGGCCGGCGTTTGCGGACAATGCTTTTAAGGCCATCTATAACTTTTCCGAAGGCGTGCCGCGGCGTATTAACAATTTGTGCGACCGCTTGTTTCTTTTTGCTTTCCTGGAGGAGCTGGAAGAAATCGACAACCTGGTGGTGGAAACCGTCTCCGGCGAAATCGGCTCTGAATTTTTCGGTGACAACAGCGCCAGCCAGGCGCCCAACGACCTGCAGGCGCTGAAACCGGACCCGGGGGAAGTATTCGATTCCCCGGAGGCACCGCTGGAAACCATGGCCCGTTCCATGTTTGACAAAGCGGACGTGCAGAACCGGCTGACTGCCCTGGAACGGGCGGTGGACAGTCTCGGCCACACCCTGAAACCGGAAATAGTGGAAATACGTGAAGAGCTGAGTTTTGTGCGGCTGATGCTGGACGACGTGCTGCACGAAGTGCGGGAGCTGTCCCGCGGCGAAGCGGCCAAAAAGCGGCGCGCGTAAAGCCAGGCAAGACCGAAATCCGCGACGGCTAGTGAAAATCCCGCGAACTGAAGGGCAGGGCCTGGCCGTCCATCTCCCGTAGCAGGCTGGTGGCGTCTTCTACATGGCCCGCCACAACGTGCACCACGCTGCCTTCACGTTCCACCACACCTTTTATTTTCAGCAACTGGCCCTGCAACAGCGCGGCGCGAAAGCGGCTGAGCACGGATGACCACACCACCACGTTAATATTGCCGGTTTCGTCCTCCAGGGTGACAAAGACCACCCCGGTGGCGGTACCCGGGCGTTGCCGTCCCGTCACCAGGCCGGCCACCCGCACGAGCTTGCCGTGCCGGTAGGTGATCAGGT
>JANQOA010000270.1 GCA_028279305.1 Pseudomonadales bacterium | reverse complement strand
CGCGACCTGGGGCAACAACGCTGAGCGCGAGCGGGCGCAGTTGTTGAGCCGGGCCGGCGTGCGGGTGTTGGACAGAATGCCGGTAACCGAGCTGGCCGGGCACCTCAGCAGCGCAGCCCTGGTGGTGGGTGTGGATTCCGGCCTCACCCACTTGAGCGCGGCGTTGGGGGTGCCGACGCTGGGGTTGTACGGCCCCACCGATGCCCACCTGACCGGGTGCCGCGGTGCGCGGGCGGAATTTATACAGGCTGATACCCAGTGTGCGCCCTGTGTGGCGGCGACCTGCAGGAACTACAGCGGTCCGCCGCTGAGCTGGCAGCAGGAAGTTATACAGCCGCCCTGTTTTGCCACCCTGCCGCCGGCGCTGGTGTGGCAGCGTTGCCGGCAGTTGCTGGCCGCGCGCGGCCCGGCAGAGGTGGTGGGCTAGTGCGTTTTGCCTTCTGCATATTCAAGTACTTCCCCTACGGCGGCATCCAGAGGGACTTGATGAAAGTGGTCAGTGAATGCCGCGCGCGTGGACATGCGGTAAAAATTTTCACCCTGCGCTGGCAGGCGCCGCTGCTGGAAACGGAAGGTGTAGAGGTTGAGGTAGCCCCCATTGAAGGCCTCAGCCGCCATACGCAGTACGAACACTTTGCTGAGTATGTCAACAAGGCGGTCCACCAGGAGGAATTTGACCTGGTGATCGGCTTTAACAAGATGCCGGGTCTGGACGTGTATTACGCGGGGGATTCCTGCTTTATCGAAAAAGCCATGCTGCAGCGGCCGGTATGGTACCGGGCGTTGCCCCGCTTCCGCAGTTTTTACAATGCTGAACGGGCGGTATTTTCCCATCGCAGCCATACCCAGATCCTGACCCTGTCCGATGTAGAGGTACCTTTGTACCGCACCCACTACAAAACCCAGCCGGAGCGTTTTCACGCCCTGCCGCCGGGCATTGAACGGGACCGCATTGCGCCGCAGGACCCCGCCGTGCGGCGTCAGCTGCGGCAAGACCTGCGGCGGGAGTTTGGCCTGGCGGATGATGCCACGGTGCTGTTGTTCATCGGCTCCGGCTTCATCAAAAAGGGTCTGGACCGGGCCTTGCTGGCGGTGGCGGCATTACCCGCGGAACGCCTCGCCCGCACCCATCTGTTTGTCATCGGCCGTGATAAGGCGGATGCCTTTGAGCGCATGGTCATGCGCCTGGGGATTACCGCGCAGGTCACGTTCTTCTGTGAAGGACGGGACGATGTGCCGCGCTTTCTGTTCGCCGCGGACGGGTTGATTCACCCGGCTTATGACGAAGCCGCCGGCATGGTGATTGTGGAAGCCATTCTGGCGGGGGTGCCGGCGCTGGTCAGCCGCAACTGTGGTTATGCCAGGTACGTCAGCCAATATGATGCCGGGATTGTGCTGCCGCGGGGGTTTTCCCAACAGGACCTGGACCGGGCGCTGCTTGAGTTGCTTACATCCCCGCAGCGCCCCGGCTGGATAGCCAACGGCCTGTCCGCCAAAAACGATGCGCATCTTTTTCAACTGGTGCCCAAACTGGTCGACTGGTTGGAAGACCACGCGCGTGATAAACCGCTGGTGCTGGCATTTGCGTTATTCCGCTACTTCCCCTACGGCGGATTGCAGCGGGATTTCATGCGTATAGCGCTGGCCTGCCAGCAGCACGGCTACAGCATATTGGTGTATTGCCTCAGCTGGCAGGGTGAAAGGCCGCCGGGTTTTGAAATTATTGAGGTGGAGGTGCCGGGCGTGGCCAACCACACCCAGGCCAAACAGTTCGCCGAATTTGTTAATGAGCACGTGCGCTGGCGTCTGCCGGCGGGGGTCATCGGTTTTAACAAAATGCCGGGCCTGGATGTCTACTACGCGGCTGATTCCTGTTTTGAGCACAAAGCCCAACAGATGCGCACCGGGGTATACCGTCGCACCCGCCGCTACCAGCTGTACTCTGAATTTGAGGATGCGGTATTTAACGCCGCGGCGTCCACCCATGTGCTGCTGATTGCGGAGGCGCAGAAACAACAGTTTGCCCGTTACTATGATACGCAGCCGGAGCGCCTGCACATGCTGCCGCCGGGGGTCAGCGCAGACCGTCGCCGCAGCGGCCAGTGGCAGCAACAACGCCTGCGGGTGCGTGAAGAATTTGCAGTGGCGGATAATGAATTCCTGTTGCTGCTGGTCGGCAGCGGTTTTATCACCAAGGGTCTGGACCGGGCGCTGCATGCGCTGGCGTCCCTGCCGCAGACGCTCCGGCAGCGCTGCCGCATGCTGGTGATTGGTGAAGATCATGCCAGTCAGTTTCTGCGTCTAGCCGGCCAGTTGGGGGTCAGCGACCAATTGACCATCAGTAAAGGCCGTGATGATATTCCCGCGGTTATGCAGGGGGCGGACGTGATGGTGCATCCGGCATATATGGAAAGCGGCGGCATGGTGCTGATCGAGGCGGTGGTGGCGGGCTTACCGGTGATCGCCACCGCGGTGTGCGGGTTTGCCCACTATATTGATGATGCTGCTGCCGGTGTGGTTCTGGCGGAGCCATTTTCCCAGCAGGAACTGAATGAACAGCTGTGCAGGGCATTAACGGAAAGTGATCTGCGCCGGCGCTGGTCCGCCAATGGCGTGGAATTCGGCCGCACCAACAATCAGCTTTACGACATGCCCGCCCACGCGCTTAAGGTCATTAAGCAACTGCTGGAGCAGCGCTGAGCATGCCGGGTGCGGAAGCGGAAACAACCCGGCGGGCCTTGCGGCAGGGGGCTTATCTGCGCGAGGACATCGCCCGCGCCTGGGCCGGGCTGGACCCGCTGGAGACCGCATTCGCCCTGCAAGGTGAAGTGTACAGGGATGTGCCGGGGCGCCGCACTCTGCAGGTGGGGATCGGTGCGTCCACCTACTTTGTTAAGCTGCATTACGGGGTCGGCTGGGGGGAGATTGTTAAAAACTGGCTGCAGTTCAAAATACCGGTAGTGGGCGCGGAAAACGAGTTTGCCGCCTGCCGCGGCCTGCAGCAGGCCGGTATCAGCGCGCCGGTTGCCGCCGCTTACGGGCGCGGCCCCGGCAGTCCGGCGGCGCGTAACTCTTACGTTCTGTGTGATGAACTGCGTGATCACACCAGCCTTGAAGACGTCACCGACCCCTGGCCGCTGCAGCCGCCGCATAAACTGGAGCGGCTGCGGCTGCTGACGGCGGTGGCGCTGTTCGCGCGCCGTTTCCACGCGGCCGGCTATATCCACCGCGATTTTTACTTATGCCATCTGTTGGCGCCTGCGGCACTGCTGCGCGCGGCGGCCGCGGACCAGCCGGTGCGCGCCTCTGAGCTGCCGCCCCTGGCGGTGCTGGACCTGCACCGGGCGCGCCGCTTTGATGATATACCCGACCGCTGGCTGAAGCGGGACCTGGCGGGGCTGCTGTTCTCAGCCCTCGACCTGGGCTACAGTCAGGCGGATTGGCTGCGCTTTATCAGAATCTACAGCGGCCGGCCGTTGCGCCAGGAACTGCAGTCCAGGGGCGCATTCTGGCGCAGCGTGTACCGGCGGGCGCGGGGGTTGTATGTTAAGGGGCAACGCAAGGGTCTGGTGAAAGGGCTGTATAAGCTTTGAAATTCAACTCCGCAGGACTAGCTAAAGCCGGCCTGGATCTGCTGCCGCCGTTTGCGGTGGAAGTGCGCCTGGATCCTACTCTGGATGGTGCCGGGCAGCAGGCGGATGCGGTGCTGCTGGAGCACGAGGCTGACCTCACCTTCAGCAGCGTGGCGCGTGTATTGCCCGGGCGGCGGGTCAGCGGCATTGCCCATCTGGACAACGGTGAAACGTTTTTTGCAAAAATTTTTTACGGTAAGGGTGCGCGCCGCTACTGGCAGCGGGAATTGCAGGGTGCTGCCCGGCTGCAGCGGGCCGCTGTCAAACGGGCGCCGGTACTCGGGGTTGGCGCCTGCCGGGACGGTGCCGGCTATGTGGTGCTGTTCAGGGTTCTGCCGGAAGCGCGCAACTTAACGGAACACGAGCAGCCGGCGGTGCTGGCGGCGGTGGATATTCTTGCCGGGTTGCACGACGTGAATTGCGTGCAGACGGATGTGCACTTTAACAACTTTGTCTTATCCGGCGGTGAAGTGCACGCGGTGGATGCGGACGGTGTGCGGCCCGCTCACCTGTTGCGCCAGCACTTTGCCAACCTGGCCATGCTGCTGGCGCAGCGGCCGCCATGGTATGACAGTGATGTAGGGGAGATATGGTCACGGTACGCGGCAGTACGGGGTGAATACGTGGCAAAAATGGGTTCCGCGGAGCAGCTGGCGCAGCTTACCCAACTGCAGCGGGCCCATCGGGTGCGGCGCTATCTCAACAAAACCCAGCGCGAGTGCAGTGAGTTTGTGCACAAACACGGCTGGCGCCGCAACTGGCTGTGCGACCGCCGCTATTGGCCGGCGCTGCAGCGCTTCATGTTGTTTCCGGAAATGTATATGGGTGAAGGCACGCCCCTGAAACTGGGCAACAGCAGCACAGTGGTGCGCGTTGACATTGACGGCCGGCGGTTTGTGGTTAAACGCTACAACATCAAGGGCTTGACCCACCGGGTGCGGCGCTGGTTCAAGCGGCGTGCGCGGCACGCCTGGTGCAACGGCCACTGGCTGGCATTTCTGGGTGTGCCCACGGCCAAGCCGGTGGCTCTGCTGGAATGCAAGTGGGGCTGGCTGGTGGGCGTTTGTTATCTTGTGATGCCGGATACCGGCGAGCGCAATCTTGGGCAGGAGCTGGCGGCGGAACCCTGCGGCGGCAAGGTCTTCGACAACCTGGCACCCCAGGCGGTGGAAATTCTGCAACACCTGCAGGCAGCTCAGATGCAGCATGGCGACCTGAAAGCCAGCAATTTTGTGATTCATGATGGTGTCCTGTCGCTGATTGACTACGACGCGGTACGTACCGGCGGCATCCGTGCAGACGTGGAGCGTTTTCTGCGCAACTGGCAGGATCAGCCGAAGTTGCTGGCGGCCTGGCGGCAGCGGCTGAGTGACGGCGGCCTGCTGCCTGATCATTCCGGTCAGGGCTGATGGCGGGTCAGGTACTGCTGCAGCTATGCCCCCACGACAGCGCTCCGTTTGGTCCGCTGGTGGAGATCTACGAGCAGGCGGCCCATTCGCTGGGCCTGCGGGCAAAAAGCATATTCCTCAGCCGGCCGGGGGCGCAGCCCGTGCCCGGGGCGATTTATCTGGAATTCGACGATCTGACCCGGACCGCCGACCTGAGCCGGGCGCTGGACCGCGAAGTGGGGGCCGCAGCAGACCTTGCGCTGGTTCTGTGCCACCGCTACCGCAGTTACTGGGCCGCGGTGCGATCGCGTTTGCCGGCTCATTTGTGTGTTGCGGTTGCCCACGAGTACGGTTTATTGGGGCGCTGGCAGCGGCGGCTGAACCGCAGGTTGTTCGCGCGCCGGGTACGGTTTGCCGGTGTCTCCGGACCGGTGGCGGAGGAGCTGGCGGCGGTCACCGGGCATAGACTGGTGCTGCCTAATGCACTGGATGCGGGGGCCCAGCGTGGCGCATTGCTGACTGCTGAGGCGGCGCGTGCTGAGCTGGGTTTGCCGGCGCGGGATTTTGTGGTCGGCGTGATTGGCCGGCTGCACTACAAGAAGCGGCCGCAGCTGGCGCTGCAGGCTTTCAGCGAGTTTGCCGAAACCCATAAAGGGGCGTCACAGCTGGCCTTTCTGGGTGATGGTAAAGAATTGCCGCTGCTCACCGCCCGGGCGCCGGAAAACGCGCGGTTTCTGGGGGTGGTGCCGGCGGCGTGGCGCTACTTTGCTGCTTTTGATGCGGTGTTGTATCCGGCCCAGGCAGATTCTTTTGGCATGGTCGCGCTGGAAGCCATGAACGCCGGCGTGCCGGTAGTCTGCAAGCCCCGGCACGGGCCTGCTGATGTGCTGGGGGAACTGGGCTTTTATGCGGACGAAGACTCACCTGCGGGGTTTGCCCGGGCCCTCAGCCGGGCAGCCGGGGCGGATCGCGAAGTTCTGTTGCGGGCCGGACGGCAGCGTGTCGATCAGCACTTCTCTACCGCCGCCGTGGCCCGCACGCTGGACGACCTGCTGGTTGCCGGCGGGCAGCGCTCGGGCTACCCGCCGTAAAACGGCGGCTCCCCTTCCGGCCGCGTCTTAAACCGCTTATGCAGCCACAGGTACTGGGCCGGCTGGCGGCGGATGTCCGCTTCCAGCAGGGCGTTCATGCGTTCCGCATCAGCCTGATCATCACCGCTGGGGAAACCCTCTATCACCGGTGAGAACGTGAGCGTCCATGTCATATCCGGGTGCCGGGTCTGGCGCAGCAGCAGCACCGGCGAGTTGTTGAGGCGGGCAAAACGCTGGGTGGCAACAATGGTGGCAGCCTGGATACCAAAAAAGGGCGCAAATACGGAGTGTTTGCGGCCGTAGTCCTGATCCGCCGCATACCACAGTACCCGCCCCTGTTTCAGCCGCCGCAGGGCCTGGCGGGTATCCTCGCGCTCGATCACACCGTCGAAGTAACGCTTGCGGCCGCTGACCTGCAGCCATTCCCAGACCGGGTTTTTGTTAAAGCGGTACATTACGTCAACATAGCCGAGTTCACTCAGGGGCTGGCTGATGACATCCATGGAGGCGTAATGGGCGCCGACCAGGATAACACCCCTGCCCCGGGCCTGGGCTTGCTGCAGGTGTTCGACACCCTGCAGCGTAAA
>JANQOA010000261.1 GCA_028279305.1 Pseudomonadales bacterium | reverse complement strand
GGCGCGCAACGCTGGCGCTGGCGCCAGGCGTTCCGTGCCCTGCGTATCATGGAACTGGCGGGTGAAGTCATCACCGGCTACTTTTTTACCGACCTGTCCGCCCCCCAGTTCGTTTCACCCCGTGCGCTGCAGGCGTTAACCGCCAATACCAGCCGCCTCGACAGTTTCTGGATTTGTGCGGTGGACCCGGTATCCCCCTGCGGCCTGGGCCTGCCGTGGAACGGGTTACCCCAGCGCCGGCCTGGCAACTATCTGTCTTTCCATGCCGGTCAGCTGGCACTGGTGGTGGAAAATAACGGCAAAGATCTCACTTATTCGCTGCCCTGGCACGACAATAATCTGGCGGCGGTACAGGGACCTCTGAACCATCTAGTGGAACAGCGCCGCCAGCACGTTACGGTGCAGCAGATAAACGGCGAACCGGCACGTCAAAGCCCCTATCTGGAACCCCTCAGCCAACAGTTCAACCTGGTACGGGATCACAAAACCGTGACCTTGCAGCCTACTTTTTAACCCTGACCGGGCCCGGCGAGAACCCGGCCAGGGTAAAACCGGCAGCCTGCTTCTACACTGAAATGTATTGCCCACAGCACGCAGCAGGCCCCGTGTGATGCACAACACGATCGAAGTATGCGCTTTTCTGTCCAGCCCCGCGCTGAGTGCCCGGCTGGCCCAGTTGTGCGCACTGCAGGGATGGAAAATCAGTCACTGGGATACGGGAAGCGAAACGCTGCCCGGCCTCGGCAGCAGCCCGGACATCATCTTTTTTGACCACTGGGCGCGCCTGGATGAACTGTTGTCCGCTTGCGTGCGCAGCGGGCAAAGCCTGCTCGCATATGCGGGCGCCGAAACTTCCGCGCAGCCCGCTTCCGGGGCTGCGCAGGTCATGCACATCGATCCCGCCTGGCCCGACAGCGAGTTGCTGGCGCGTTTGATCAACGCCTTGAACGTGGCGCGTTTTGAGGCGCAATTTTTCCGCCAGGCGGAAGCGGAACCCATCACCAACCTGCCCCATCACAGCGAGCTGATGGAGTATATGAACCGGCACCACGGCGAACCCACCGGCCTGGTGGTGGTACAGATTGATCACTCCGATCATCTGTACGCCAACCTGGATCCGGTCAGCAGGACCGACCTGCTCGGCGCCCTCAGCCGGCACTTCGGCAAGCACCTGCCGCACAACACTCACATGGCTATTTTTGATGCCGGCTGTTTTGCCGTCTGGTGCCCGCATGCCAGCGAAGAAGGCGTGCGGCGCCTGGCGGCGGCGCTGACCAGTCAGAATCGCCTGACGTTTAAGGACGGCCAATTGCATTTTACCAGCAGCGCCGGGTATGCCTTTGCACCGGCCCTGACGGAACCCGGGCAATTGTGGCAAAGCGCCTGGTCCGCCAAAGAACACGCTCGCCGCCAGGGCGGTGCGCAACTGGCCGCGGCAAGCGACCGGGATAGGGTCAGCGAGCATATTCCAGGCGCCCTGCAGAGGGATGAGTTCTCCCTGCTGCTGCAGCCCCAGTGGGACGTCCAGGGCACCACCCTGCGCGGGGTTGAATCGCTGCTGCGCTGGCAAGGCATGGAAGTGGGCAACCTGGCGCCGGATCACTTTATTCCCATTGCGGAACGCAGCGGCCAGATGGCGCGGGTCGGCGACTGGGTGCTGGAGCGTGCCGCCTGTGAGTCCGCCACCTGGCTGGAACATCTGATCGCACCGATCTTCCTGGGCATCAACGTTTCTCCCCAACAATTTTTCAACGACGCGATAAAGCTGCAGATTGAAAGGCTGGCCCGGGACCAGTGGCTGGACCCGGCCATTCTCGAACTGGAGCTGAGCCATAACAATCTGCTGAACGTCGTAGACCAGCACCGCGGCACCCTCTACCAGCTGCGCGACAGCGGTGTGCGCATCGCTATCGACAACCTGGGCACACAATTGGTGGATACCCGCAAACTATTGCGCTGCCCGGCGGATACTTTAAAACTCGACCGCTCCGTGGTGGCGCAACTGGAAGATGACAGCAACGCCAGGAGGCTGGTCGCGCAGATCTGCGAACTGGGGCTGAAGTTTCAGCTGCGGGTAGTGGCCGTGGGGGTGGAAACAGCCGCGCAGCTGCAACTGCTGGAGGAACTGGGCTGCACCGACGTACAGGGTTACCTGTTGTCCCAGCCGGTGCCGCTGGAGCGCTTCCACAGCTATCTGGCTGACAACCGCGAGCGCAAAAAATCCGCCTGAGCCGGTTACCCGCCTGCACGGCAACGGGTAAACTGGCTGCCGCAACCTCAGGCCGGGTCCGTCATGCGCATTTATACCCACCAGAACTGTATTGACCATCAGGTGCCGGCCGGGCACCCGGAGCGCCCCGACCGCCTCAGCCATCTGCTCGACCACTTAGGGCGCAGCGGCATTACTGAACAGCACGCCATGGTTGACGCGCCCAGCGCTGCCGCTGAGGACATCCTGCGCGCCCACCCGCAGTCGCACCTGGCTTATCTGGAATCCATGTCTCCCAGCGAAGGGGTGGTGCCGCTGGACCCGGATACCTGGATGGGGACTTCAAGTCTCGCCGCCGCCCTCAGCGCGGCCGGCGCCGGCTGCCGGGGCGTGGATGATGTACTGGCCGCGGAGCGCCGCGTATTCTGTGCCGTACGGCCGCCGGGCCATCACGCTGAAACCGCCGGCGCCATGGGCTTCTGTCTGTTTAACAGCGTGGCGGTGGCTGCCCTGCATGGACTGCACGCCGGTGTGGAGCGGGTCGCCATTCTGGATTTTGACGTGCACCACGGCAACGGCACGGTGGAAATATTCAAGGACCGGCCTGAAGTGCTGGTCTGCTCCAGCTTCCAGCACCCTTTTTATCCCAACCGCATGCACGACGTAGCGCGACCGCATATTGTCCATACACCGCTGCAAGCCGGGGCCGGGAGTAGCGAATTCCGCACCGCGGTGGAACGGGACTGGCTGCCGGCGCTGCAAAACCACAAACCGGATCTGGTGCTGGTGTCCGCCGGTTTTGACGCCCACCAGCAAGACCCGCTGGCCCAGTTAAACCTGACGGAAGATGATTTCACCTGGGTAACCGGCTTTATTGTCGACCAGGCGGAACAACATGCCGGCGGCCGGGTGGTGTCCCTGCTGGAAGGTGGCTACGAGCTGCAGGCGCTGGCGGCCAGCGTTGAAGCTCACCTGCGGGCGCTGGCCTGACCGGCGGATGACCGTCAGCCCAATCTGCGCCGCCGGTCGCCCTAGTCCGCCTCCCTGAACGGTACCGGTCCGCCGCCGTCACAGTACAAGCGTTCGCCGGTGAGATAAGAATTCTGCTCGGAAACCAGAAAGCGCACAACGTTGGCCACATCTTCAGGCTGGCATACGCGTCCGAAGGGCATGGTGCTGTCGAGGCTGCGGATATCCTCCACGCCCTGTACCGCCTTCACCAGGCGCCGCCCCATTTCCGTTTCCACCAGCCCGGGGGCAACAATGTTCACGCGGATGCCGTGGGGCCGCTCTTCTTTAGCTAGGGTATACGCCAGCGCCTCCATGCCGGCTTTGCCCATATTGTAAGGCGCGCCGTGGCTGCCGAAAGAACGGGTGGCGACACTGGAAATCATGACAATGTCGCCGCGCGGCAATTCACGCATTCTGGGAATCACCAGCTTTGACAGGTAATGGGGGCCAAACGCATGGGTCGCCACCACCCGGCGCATCTCCTCCGGGTCGGTATCCGCGACGCTGCGTCCGCGGCTGGCAATGCCGGCGTTGTTAACAAGAATGCCCACGGGGCCCAGATCAGCTTCGATGGCGGCCACCATTTCCGCGTCCTGCTCATAGTCATCCACCGCCGCCGCATAGGCAGCGGCGGTGCCGCCGGCCTTAACAATCATATCCACGGTTTCCCGCGCGTCATCCTCACCGCGCCGGTAATTAACGGCAACATGGGCGCCGTCCGCGGCCAGACCCAGGGCAATCCCCCGCCCCACGCCACGGCTGCCGCCGGTGACCAGGGCTACGCGTGCTGCAGCCACGGCTTATTCGCCGCTGAACTCTGCGTCGCGCTTTTCCAGGAAAGCCTGCACGCCTTCCTGGAAATCTGCGGACGCGCCGGCTTCATTCTGCAGCTGGGCTTCAAGCTCCAACTGCTGCTCAAATGAATTCTGCCAGGTGTTCCAGTAAGCCTTGCGGATCAGGCTCAGCGAGCGGGGCCCGCGCGCAAGCTGATTTGCCAGCGACATGGCACCGTCCATAAGGGTGTCGTTGTCGTCATACAGGCGGTTAACCATCCCCCACTCCGCGGCTTTTTCGGCCGGCAGCCGTTCCGCCAGCATGGACAATTCCACCGCCCTGCCCCAGCCGACCAGGCGCGGCAGCAAAAATGTGGAGCCCCCATCCGGGATCAAGCCGATGCGGGCAAATGCCTGCAGGAAGTAAGCCCCCCTGGAGGCGCAGACGATGTCGCCCATCAGCGCAAAACTCATCCCCACGCCGGCGGCAGCTCCGTTCACAGCGGTAATCATAGGCATTTCCAGACCGCGCAGCTCAAATAGCAGAGGATGGTAACCGCCGCGCAGAGTGCCGCCTGCCTGTTTCGGCTTGTCTTCGTTGCTGTCGTCCTGCAGGTTGGCACCGGCGCAGAAGCCGCGTCCGGTGCCGGTCAGCAGCAGGCAGCGGGCGCCGTTACTCTTGTTTTTAACGGCCTCCAGGGCCTGCGCAAAGTCTTTCAGCATCTGCGCGCCCACCGCGTTCATCACCTCGGGATGATTAAATTTCAGTACCGCCACCGGCCCCTCAAAATCAAGCTGCATACGCTGCATAGGTTTACCCCCGACTCTTTGAATAACAGCCGTGCAGATTAACAAAAAACCGGCGCCGGTAACCACGCGGCGGCAGCGGTTTCCAGGGGCCGTTCATTCACGGATAATCCGGCCGCACCCGAATACATGGAGACCGGTTTGGACCCGCTGAGCACTCTGCAACAATTCACCGCTGAAATAGAGCAGCGCAGTGACGAAATCGAACAGGCGCGCGGCATGCCCGGGGACCTGGCCCGGGATATGGCCAGGACGGGACTGTTCCGCCTGCTGGTGCCGAGGGAATTAGGCGGGTGGGAATGCCATCCGCAGACTTTTTTCGACACCCTGGCACGCACCGCGAAAGCGGACAGCGCAGTGGGCTGGTGCCTGATGATCGGCACAACCACCGGGCTGCTGAGCGCTTCGCTGCCGCCGGCGTGGGCAAAAACGATTTATCAGGACCAGCCGGACAACATCACCGTCGGCGTCACCGCGCCCATCGGCCGCGCGGAACCCAGGCAGCAGGAGGGGGCGGCGGGCTGGCAGGTAAGCGGCCGCTGGCCGTTCGGCAGCGGCAGCCAGATCGCCAACTGGATCTGCGGCGGCTGCACGGTTTATGAAAACGGCCAGCCGCGCAGCGGTAAAAACGGCGCGCCGGAAACCGCGCTGGTATTTTTTCCCGCGGACCAGGTGAAGATTCACACCGATACCTGGGATACCTCCGGACTGCGCGGCACCGGCAGCCACGACATTGAGGTGAATGACCAGTGGGTACCGGACGGCCGCTGGGTGATCCTCGGCGGGCGTCCGCGAGTTGACAGCACCCTGTACCGTTTCCCGACCCTGGGCCTGCTGGCGCTGGGGGTTTCCGCGGTGGCAATCGGCATCGCCGAACGCGCGCTGGAGGAATTTACCGAGCTGGCCGGCAGCAAAACGCCCACCGGCGCCAGCCGCTCGCTGGCCAACCGGCCTTCGGTGCAGAAGGAAGTGGCGCTGTCCAGCGCGCGTCTGCACAGCGCCTGTGCCCTGACCCGGGAATATATAGCTGAAGCCTGGCAGGAAGCTGAACAGACCGGCCGCCTGGGGGTGCCGGTAAAAGCCCGGCTGCGGCTGGCCGCAACAAATAATGCATGGAACGCCGCGGCGGTGGTGGACAGCCTGTATCACGCCGCGGGCGGCACCGCCATTTACAGCAAGTCCATGCTGCAGCGTTGTTTCCGCGACGTGCACGTGGCCACCCAGCACATCATGGTGGGGCAGCCTACCTACGAGGTGGTTGGTAAGGTGCAACTGGGCCTGGACCCCAAACAACCCTTGTAAAAGGGCACCTGCCCCGCAGCAGCGGCGGGCAAACTTTTTTCCGCTGATCGACGACACCTTTACCTGGCGAAGGCGCGGCTGGCGCGCCGCCAGGTACCAGCACTAGGAGTCCGGATTATGCTTAAAACCACCGTTGCGGCCTTGGCCGCGCTATGCACCCTGAGCGGTTGTGTCATTGTCACCGACATCGACACCGGCTGGGGTTGGGGGAATTGGGAACAGCGCACCGAAGATCTGGGGGCGGATGTGGGGCGGGTGGAGTTTGATGCCGCCGGCACCCTGTACATTACCCAGGGGCACCACCACAAGCTGCGTCTGGAAGGACACGGCGACACCCTGGACCAGCTTCAGGTCAGCGACCACAACGGCATTCTGGTGATTTCCCAGCAGGGGGAACACCACCGCTGGTTCGAATTCAACGAACACGGCCGCGAACCCGTGTATCTGCTGCAGGTGGATGAACTCACCAGCGTGCGGCACAGCGGCCGCGGCACCGTCAAACTGGGGCCGTTTTCCACCGACAGCATGACCATCGAATCCTCCGGTCACGCCAAAACCTACCTGGCTTCGCTGAACACCCAGAACACGCAGATCACCGCCACCGGCCACGCGCATATCCGCATTGAAACCCTGGACAGCGACCACATGCGGCTGCACGTGAACGACCACGCGGACCTGGAGGTTGCGGACGCAAATGTGCTGGATGCGGATGTTCACGCTCAGGCCCACGGCGAACTGACCCTGAGCGGCGCCACCGACAGCCTGACGTTGAACGCCCGGGACCATGCGGATGTGGCCGCACGCGAGCTGACCAGCGCCATCGCCACCGTCAGGGCCAGCGACCACGCCCGCGCGCGCCTGACCGTCACCGAAGATCTGACGCTGGACGA